>CASQEL010000181.1 GCA_949427775.1 uncultured Desulfovibrionaceae bacterium | reverse complement strand
GATTGCCCTGGGGCCAACCCCGCAACGTGTATACATTTGTCGAAAGCGGATATATGATGCCCCCGTTCTTTTCATGATGCATACCGCCATGAAAGTGACGAGAACAGGGCAGGCGGCTTCCTGACGCAGCGCCGCGTCGCCGTTTGTCCCGCATACTCTCCAAAGGAGAACACACATGTCCAAGAAGCTGACCGTCGCCGTCGTCGGCGCCACAGGGGCCGTGAAATGCTCAAAACCCTGCATGAACGCGCCTTCCCCGCCACGGAAATCATTCCCTTCGCCTCGTCCCGCTCGGCCGGGACCAAAGTCCCCTTCGGCGACGAGAAACTGACTGTCCGCGAACTCAAGGAAGATGTCTTCGACGGCATTGATCTGGCGCTTTTCTCCGCCGGCGGCAGCACCTCCGAAAAATTCGCGCCCCACGCCGCGGCGGCGGGCTGCGTGGTGGTGGACAACTCCTCGGCCTGGCGCATGGACGACCGCTGTCCCCTGGTCATCCCGGAAGTGAACGCCCACGCCCTGGACAAGCATAACGGCATCATCGCCAACCCCAACTGCTCCACCATTCAGATGCTGGTGGCGCTCAAGCCCCTGCACGACGCGGCGGGCATCAAGCGCGTGGTAGTGTCCACCTATCAGGCCGTCTCCGGCACGGGCCAGAAAGCCATTACGGAACTGGAAACCCAGGTCCGCCGGTTGTTCAACATGCAGGAACCGGAGAACAAGGTCTACCCGCACCGCATCGCCTTCAACATTCTGCCGCACATCGACGTCTTCCTGGACAACGACTATACCAAGGAAGAAATGAAGATGGTCCACGAAACCGTCAAAATCCTGGAAGATCCCAACGTCAGGGTGACGGCCACCTGCGCCCGCGTGCCGGTGTTCTACGGCCATTCCGAATCCGTGAACATCGAAACCGCCCGGAAGCTCACCGCCAGGGAGGCCCGCGCCGTTCTGGCCCAGGCTCCCGGCGTGCAGGTGTACGACAATCCCCATGAAAAGATGTACCCCATGCCCGTGGACGCCGCCGGGGAGGACATGACCTTCGTGGGGCGCATCCGCGAGGACGAAACCATTCCCAACGGCCTCAACATGTGGATCGTGGCGGACAACATCCGCAAGGGCGCGGCTCTCAACGCCGTGCAGATCGCGGAAACCCTGCTGGAGCGCGACCTGGTGCGCGTGCCCGACAAAACGGTTTTTCTGAAAAACTGACGCCATGGACATACTGGACTCTTCCGCCTATCTCGAACGCATGCTGGCGGCCCCGCGTCCCGGGGCCGCCGGGCTGCTGGCGTTCTACGATCATCGGGTAGGAGCCATCACCACGGACCCCCGTTTCGTGCTGGCCCCGTTGGACGATCACCTCTGCCACCGGGGGGACGGCGTTTTTGAAACCATCGCCTACCGGCAACGGCGGTTGTTTCAACTGGACGCGCATCTGGAACGGATGCGCAACTCCGCGGCGGGGCTCAAAATCACCCCCCCCTGTTCCTGGGAACAGCTCCGGGACATCGTGCCGGCCGTGGCCCGCGCGGGGGGCGAGGACGACGGCGGCATGCGTCTGCTCATCGGGCGGGGGCCGGGCGGTTTCGGCATTTCTCCCGCGGAATGCCCCACGGCGAGCCTGTACGTCGTGGCCATGCGCAGCGCTCCGCCGTCCGAGGCGTGGTACGCCAAAGGCCTTACCGCCTTCCGCAGCGCCATTCCCGCCAAGCAGGAATATCTGGCGCGCATCAAGAATACCAACTATCTGCCCAACGTGCTCATGTCCGAGGAAGCCCGCGAGCGGCATATGGACGTGGCGCTGACGTTCGACGCCTCCGGCTGCCTGGCCGAGGCGGCCATCGCCAACGTGGGCATCGTGGACAAGGACGGCGTGCTGGCGTGTCCGGAGTTCACTCACTCCCTGCCGGGCACCACCGTGCTGGCGGCCATGGACGTGGCCGCGGCCGCGGGCATGCGCACGGCCTTCCGCGGCATCCGGGCCGAAGAGCTTCCCTCCGCGCGGGAAATGCTGTTCTTCAGCAGCAGCCCGCTGTGCGTCGGCATCACGCATTATGAAGGCGCGCCCATCGGCGACGGCAGGCCCGGACCGGTCGCGCGCATGCTGCGGCAGGGCCTGCTGGAACGGATGCTGGCCGAAGGCGCTCCCTTCTGATCACGCCATGCTGACACTGCTGCTCGATCTCACGCGGACCTGGGAAACGCCGCAACGACAGGCGCTGGCGCTGGCGTGCGCCCTGCGCCGCGCGGGGCGGTTCGCCCCGCTGATCTGCTGCCCGGCCGACGCGCCGCTGGCCCGCCGCGCGCGCGAGGCGGATCTGCCGGTGCTGCCCCTTTCCGGCACTTCTCCCCGCAACCCGCTCTCGCTTTTCCGGCTCTGGAACCGGCAGCGGCGACAGCGCATTCTGCTGGTCCACACCTTCGGCGGCGACGCTCCGCTTCTCGGGTGGTTCGTCCGGCGCATGCGCGCTCCCGGACGGACCATACTGCTGCATTCCCGTTTCACCCCCCACGCCCTGGAAGACAATTTCCGCAGCCGCGTCTGGCAGGAAGCGGACAAGATCCTTTGCGGCACGTCCTTCATCGCCGCCCGCCTGCGGGACGGAGGTCTGGATCCGGCGGTCCTGCCGGTGATCCGTCCGGGCCTGCGTCAGGAGGAATACCCGCCCCGCCGCCCGCGCGGCGACGGACGGTTCGCGTTCGTCACCACGGGCGCGCTGACGGAGCCCGCGGGACACAGCGTGCTCGTCAAGGCCATGGCCGCGTTATGGCAACGCACGGATCTGCCCCCGTGGGAAGTCCGTATCGTCGGCGAGGGGCCGTTGTTCCGGGATATTCTGGAGGAAGCCCGGGCGCTGGGCGTGGAATCGCGTCTGGCGTTGCTGGGCGCGCAACGGGAAGGCGATGTGTTGCCCCTCTGCGACGCCCTGGTGACGCCCTTCACCGGACCGCAGGGTGCCCCGCGGACGTTGGCCGCCGGGTGGCTTACCGGACTGCCTGTCATCTGCACGACGTCCCCCGTCCATCTGGAACTGGCCCGTCCCGACGATACCGTGCTGACTGTGGCTCCCGGCGATCCTCAGGAACTGGCCTCCGCCATGATCCGGCTCATGCTGGACAGGCAGCGCTACGACAGTCTGACGCTGCGCGGCCTCTCCATGGCTTCCCGCGTCACCGAAGAGCACATGGCGCAGCGTTGCCTGGAACTGTATGCCGACGGCATCGCCCGACGCGGCTGGGTGCTGCCGCCCGCTCCGGACGGGGCTGCGCGGGCGGACGCCGACCCCACATCCGAAAACGACGCATGACGTTGCGGCACGCCCTGCCGGTTGCGCGTATCACGTTTGCAACGCGGAGAAATGCCCTGTTTCCACCGGCCGGGGAAACCGTCGGGCAACAGTCGCGCGGCATAGTTCTCCGGGATATGACCGGCGGCGTTTCCTCCGACAAAACGCACTTCAGCCCAAAGGACTCCTGATGAAATGCAAAGTCTGCAAGGCCACCGCCGCCGTGGCCCTGAGAAGCCACCATGCCGGATTTTGTCCCGACTGCTTTCTGCGTTTCTTTTCCCGCCAGGTGGAGCGCGGCATCCGCTCGCAGAACCTGTTCACCTCCGAGGACAAGATTCTTGTGGCCCTGTCCGGCGGCAAGGATTCGCTGTCCCTGATGCTGGAACTTTCCCGCCAGGGGTATGACGTCACCGGCCTGCACATCGATCTGTCCATTCCCGGCTCGTCCGAAGTGACGCGGGGCGTGGTGGAACGCTTCTGCGCGCGCCACGGGTTCAAGCTCATGATTCGGGAAATGGCGGCCGAAGGTCTGGCCATCCCGGCGGTCAGGGCGCGGCTGCGCCGCCCCATCTGCTCGGCCTGCGGCAAAATCAAACGCTACTGGTTCAATAAAACGGCCCTGGATCACGGTTTTACCGCGTTGGCCACAGGACACAACCTGGACGACGAGGTGGCCCGGCTGTTCAGCAACACCATTCGCTGGGACACGTCCTATCTCTCGGATCAGGGCCCGCTGCTGCAAGGCGAGGACGGTTTTGCCCGCAAGGTCAAACCCTTATGGCGGCTGACGGAATTTGAAACCGCCAACTACGCCTTCCTGATGGGCATTGAGCATCACTACGCTCCCTGCCCCTACAGCGGCGGCGCCAGCTTCACCTGCCACAAGCACCTCTGGCAGCAACTCGAAGAGGCCATGCCCGGCCGCAAGCTCGACTTCTACCAGGGCTTTCTGGAGCGCGGACGGCCGGTCTTCGCCCGGCAGGAGGCCGAAACCGGCCGCGCCCTGCGGCCGTGCGCGCGCTGCGGGTATCCCACGTCGGCCGAGGTGTGCGGCGTCTGCCGCATCAGGGAAGCCGTGGCGGAAAACGCCGCGTAAAGGAGGCGGGAATGGCGCTGTTGAGTCTTCAGGACGTCAGCCTCAATCTCGGAGGCAAACCTTTGCTGGAACACGCCGTCCTCCAGATCGAACCGGGCGAGCGCATCTGTCTGGTGGGGCGCAACGGCGTGGGCAAATCCTCGCTCATGGCCCTGCTTTCCGGCGGACTGACGCCCGACGCCGGGGAAATCGCACGCTCCCAGGGGTGCGTCTTCGGCCATATGCCGCAGGACGTGCCCGATCACTGGAACGGTCCGGTGTTCAGCGTCGTGGCCGCGGGCATGGGGGCCGAAGGCAAGGCCCTGGCCGCCGCGCACCTGATCGCCACCGGCCGCGAAGGACTGCTGTCTCCGGAACAGCTCCGGGCGGCCCGCGCGTTTCTGGAGTCGGGCGACGGATGGGAGCGTCACGGCGACGTGCTGGGCGTCATCAACCACCTGGGGCTGGACCCGGAGGCCGACTTTCCGACCCTTTCGGGCGGCAAACGCCGTCGCGCCGCGCTGGCGCGCGCCATGCTGGCCTCACGGGATCTGCTGCTGGACGAGCCC
>CASQEL010000180.1 GCA_949427775.1 uncultured Desulfovibrionaceae bacterium | reverse complement strand
ATCCCGACGCGCGGCGATGGCCCCCAGGGGCAAAGGCACGGCGAATCTGCCTTCCCACCATTCTCCCAGATCCAGCAGACGGCACAGTCCGTGCCGCGCGTAGGTGAAACGGCCCTCGTGAATAATCACGCCGCAGTCCGCCCGGCCCTCGGCCACGGCGGGAATGACGGCGTCGAAAATCATTTCCTCGCGCGGTCCCTGAAAACCGCCGTGCAGCTCCAACAGAAGATTGGCTGTGGTCCGACGGCCGGGAATAGCCACCCGAGCGCTGCGCAGCGCCGCTTCGGACAAGGGTTCGCGGGCCACCACCAACGGTCCGCAGCCCCACCCCAAAGCCGCCCCGGAATGCAGCAGGGCGTACCTGTCCATGATGCCGGGCACCACGCCCACGGACAGTTTGGTCACGTCCAGCGTGCCCGCCAGCGCCAGCGCGTTGAGCTCCTCGACGTCGGCCATGTGCAGATCCACGCCGCAAGGCAGGGGCACCAGCCCCTCCAGCAGCGCGTGGAAAATATACGTGTCGTTGGGGCAGGACGAAATTCCCAGAGAAATGCGATCTTGCATACATCTGCTCCTGAAGCTGAAGGTCTTCGGCGACGCCGCGGGGCTTTTCGCACCCCCCGCAAGGGATGGCCCCCCGGAAAACCGCGTTTTTTTGCAGGGAAGGAACACAGGCGCGGCTTCCCTCCGGGCAGGACAATCGCATGAAGCGTATAACTCTTTGAAATAACGAAGAAAACCTGTAGTGGCCGACGTATGCATCACCAATATTTTCAACAGATTATCTTCGTTCGTGCGATTGCCCTGTCTCTCCGGGGCCGCCGCATTGACACCATGGCGGCATAGGCACATACTCCCCACGCTATGCTTGACGCCACATACTACTCACGACTGGGCCTTGCGTCCATCCATGACAAGGTACTGGACGGGGAGCGCCTGACCTTCGACGAGGGTCTGGCGCTGTTCTCCTGTCCCGACATCACCGCCGTCGGCGCGCTGGCGCACCACGCGCGCACCCGACGCCACGGCGACAAAACCTATTACGTGGTCAACCGCCACGTCAATTACACCAATGTCTGCGTCAACGGCTGCGTGTTCTGTGCTTTCCGTCGCGACAGACCGGAAGACGACGGCGCGTTCACCTTGTCCCGCGAGGACATTCTGGCCCGCGTGCGCGGCGAAACCGACTCGCCCCTGCAGATCGACGAGCTGCACATCGTGGGCGGCTGCCATCCCGAATTATCGCTGGAATGGTTTGAAGAGGTGTTGTCCGCCGTGCGCGCACTGCGCCCCGACCTCATGGTCAAGGCCTTCACGCCGGTGGAAATCGCCCACTTCGCCGGGCAGGCGGGCATCAGCACACTGGAAGTGCTGCAACGCCTCAAGGCGGCGGGTCTGGTCATGATGCCCGGCGGCGGCGCCGAAATCTTCGCCCCGGAAATCCGCACCAGAATCTGTCCCCAGAAAGCCGACGCCGACACGTGGCTGCGCATTTCCGGCGAGGCTCACAGCCTGGGAATCGTCACCAACGCCACCATGCTCTACGGACACCTGGAGACATACGAGCACCGGGTGGATCACCTCTGCCGTCTGCGGGAACAACAGGACAGGAGCAAGGGCTTCACCTGCTTCATCGCCCTGCCCTTCCTCACGGAAAACAGCGCGCTCAAGCTGCCGGAAGAAGCCGTCGGCCCGCAACGCGGCCTGGATCAGCTGCGCACCATCGCCGTATCCCGGCTGATGCTGGACAATATTCCCCACATCAAGGCCTACTGGGTCATGATGGGCGCGAAACTGGCCCAGACCGCCCTGTGGTACGGAGCCGACGATCTGGACGGCACCATCGTCGAGGAAAAAATCGGCCATATGGCCGGAGCGGACTCGGCCCAGGCTCTGACCATCGCCGAGCTGGAAACCATGATCCGCCATTCCGGTTTCAGGCCGGTACGGCGCAATGCCACTTTTGAGGCTTTGTCCGGGGAGGCCGACGCATGACAGCCTTCACTTCCCACTCCGCCTTTACGGAAGACGCCGCCGTGCGCCGGGCCGCGCAGGCCGTGCTGGACGGCGTGCGCCTGGATCGCCCCGCCGCCGAAGCGCTGTATCACGGCGCCTCGCTGCATACCCTGGCCCGACTGGCCCATCATGTGCGCCTGCGCCTGCATCCCGATCCCGTCGTGACCTATGTGGGCGACCGCAACATCAACTATTCCAACATCTGCGTCTGCGCCTGCCGTTTCTGCGCCTTTTTCCGCCCGCCGGACGCCCCGGAAGGCTATGTCATCACTCGCGAGGAAATGACGCGAAAAATCGAAGAAACGTTGCGCCTGGGCGGCACGCAGATTCTTCTCCAGGGCGGCCATCATCCCACCCTGCCTTTTTCCTGGTACGAAGATCTGCTGCGCTGGATGCGCGCCACCTGGCCCACGCTGCACATCCATGCCTTTTCGCCGCCGGAAGTGGCCTTCTGGGCTCAACAGTTCGGGATGAGCATTCCGGACGTGCTGCGCCGTCTCAGGGAAGCCGGCCTGGACTCTCTGCCCGGCGGCGGGGCCGAAATCCTGCACGACGAGGTGCGCTCCAGGGTATCGCCCAACAAGTGCACGGCCGCCGTCTGGCTGCAGGTTATGGAAGAAGCCCATAAACTGGGCATGCGCACCACGGCGACCATGATGTTCGGGCACGAGGAAGAACCGCGTCACCGCCTGGATCATCTGTTCGCCGTGCGCGAAGTGCAGGACCGGACCCACGGCTTCACGGCGTTCATTCCCTGGACCTTCCAGCCCGCGCACACCCGCATTCCCTGCATTCCCGAACCCGCGCCCGCCTACCTGCGGCTGCTGGCGGTGTCCCGGCTGGTACTGGACAATGTTCCCAACATCCAGTCCTCCTGGGTGACCATGGGACCGCAGGTGGCCCAGCTGGCGCTGTTCTACGGGGCCAACGATTTCGGCTCCCTGATGATCGAGGAGAACGTGGTGGCCGCGGCCGGCGTGTCCTACCACCTCAGCCGCCGGGAGATCCACAAGATCATCCGGGCCGCCGGGTTCACCCCCGTGCAGCGCACCATGGACTACACGCCGGCGGACCCTCAACCGGAAGAATAAGGGGGCTTGCATGACCGCGCCCGCACTTCGCCTCGGCCGTATCGGCTATCTCAACGTGCTGCCCATCTATCATCCGCTGGAAACGGACATTATTCCCCACGACTTCGAGATCGTCTCGGGACCGCCCGCCGTGCTCAACGACATGATGGCCCGGGGTGAGCTGCACGTGTCCTCCAACTCCTGTTTCGAGTACGCCCGGCATCCGGAGCGGTATTATCTGGTGGAAGATCTGTCCATCGGCTCGCGCGGGCCGGTCATGAGCGTGCTGCTGCTTTCCCGCCGTCCGGTGGAGGAACTGGCCGGGGAAACATTGTTGATCAGCGCGGAAACCCATACCTCGGTGGCCTTGCTCCGCCTGCTCATGAGTCGACGTTACAAGGTTCCCGTCGCCTACGAAACCGGCGCGGTCACACCGCGTCTGCACTCGGATACGCCGCCCGTGGCCTTTCTGGCCATTGGGGACGAGGCCTTGCGCCTGCGCAACCATCCCGAGTATCCCTACCGGGTGGATTTGGCCGAAGCGTGGCGGGACTGGACGGGACTGCCGTTCATTTTCGGCCTGTGGAGCGTCAGCCGCGCCGCCGCCGACGCGGGCCTGTTCCCGTCGGACCCGGCGGCCCTGTTGCGGCGCGCCCGTGACTGGGGTCTGTCGCACATGGACACCATCCTGGATCTGACCCTACACGGCTGCCCGCTGAGTCGCGAAGAACTGCGCATTTATTACCGGGACGGCCTGGTCTTCCATCTGGGCGAGGAAGAATTGTCCGGATTGCGCCTGTTCTATGCAAAGCTGGCCGACGCGGGCATGATTCCCGCCGCTCCACCGCTGGAGTTTTATCGTTTTCGGCAATATCCTGCGCAACACCCTGAAACCGTGCACGCGCGCAGCGGCGTTTCCCGCCTTCTGGGGTCAGCCCTCATTACAACGCCGTCCGCGAAAAGTCGAATTTTTTCGGCCTACAAGGCGCAAGGCAAACATTGGCCAAAGCCGCAGTGAACCTATCGCAAGGTCAATGGTGGCCTTGCAACGCCGCGGGACGGGAAAAGGCGGCGTCCGTCCTCGTGCGCGCCGATCAAGGCCATCGCATGGATATACTGAACGCCAATCCTTCCCTGATGCACGTTCTCCAGGGCCTGACGTTGGGGCTGACCTATGTCGCCCCCATCGGCATGCAAAATATGTTCGTCATCAACGCCGGGCTGTCGCGGTCGAGAAGCAAAGCCTACCAAACGGCGCTTCTGATCATTTTTTTCGATGTCACTCTGGCTCTGGCCTGTTTTTTCGGCATGGGCGCACTGATGGAACACAGCCGTCTTCTGCGGATGGGTGTGCTTCTGACGGGCAGTCTCATGGTAGTGGGCATAGGCGTCAAACTCGTCCTGACCAGACCGCGCATGGACGGCACGACCGCGCCGCCGCTCTCCAAAGTGCTCGTGCCGGCCTGCGTCGTCACCTGGTGCAATCCGCAGGCCATCATCGACGGAACGCTGATGCTGGGCGCATTCCGGGCCGCCCTGCCGCCTGAGGCCGCTTCCGCCTTCATCCTGGGCGTCGCCACGGCCTCCTGTCTCTGGTTTTTGAGTCTCACGACGCTGATCCTGCTTTTCCGGCACGTCTTCACCGCTCTCGTGCTACGGATCATCAACGTCGTCTGCGGGGTGATCATCATCGCCTATGGACTCAAGCTCGGCTGGTCGTTTTTGCAGCTTCTTCAGGCATGAGAGGTTCTATGCCCGCGGCCGCCAATACGCTTGCCCGGCGCGCGGCCCATCAGTCTCCACAACGGTTGAAATGCTCCAAAAGATGTGGGGCTCCGCCCCACACCCCGCCGGGGGC
>CASQEL010000179.1 GCA_949427775.1 uncultured Desulfovibrionaceae bacterium | reverse complement strand
CCCATAGCCCCATAAACCAAATATGCATTTCGGGTAAAAAACCAAATCAGCAATAAAAGAAACGCCAGAGCCAGCGTCGTATCCCGGCACTGAAGGGCATGCGTCTGTTCTTTGTTCATAAGGGCTATCCTGCTTCAGAAAAGAGTACGAACATCTCCCGCACCGGCAGGCCGGGAGATACCGACGGGGAGTACGTCTTCCGCCGCTCCCGTCAAGTATGAGACATCATGTAACAACTCATTGAAGCTCCCGCAAGCGGTATATAAAAATCAAAAATTTATATCGTTATGGGGAAATGCTCCATTTTTTTTGATCAGGCTCAGAATGCGTTCCGCGAGAAATTTGTTGGCGGGGCGTCGCACATGGCAGGAATCATAATAAATTTCTTGGGATTTATCGGGATATGCATCAAAAACAGCCCTGAAATCAACCATCGGAACATCCCCGGCGCGGTACATTCTGTCGAGCTCCTTGTACATCATATATCTTCCGACCTTGGTCTTCGATATATCCTCATCCAGGGGCTTGTCCTTTCCTGACGCTATTTCCTCATCAGACACGGCAAAACGCGCATAAAATTCCGGTTTGCTCTTTTTCAGAAAGTCCGCAAAATTTCCTGTCATTATGTATGGTTGCAATATACTTACATGCTTTATTCCATGTTGTTCCGCAATGGCATCCATCAATTTCACATTACGGATAAGATATTCAGCCTGGCTTTTATGCGTGGGTATCCCCCTGGATATATCATGTATGCCATCTTTTTTATCACTATAAAAAGATTTAATAAAGTAAACAGTATTTGGGAAAAAGACAGAAGTGCGCTTGCCGTAAACAAGATCGGTGAGCACAGAATGCAAGTAGGGAACATTCATAGGATAAGGAACAGGCCCAAAATCGTCTTCGTTAACGCCATGATACGTTATGACAATATCGGGTGCTATTTCTATAACATCGCGAATGAATTTCAACAATTCCTGACTGCTGGAATATCCCCCCACGCCTCCGTTGACGACGGTCCCCCGAATATTTTTTTCTTTCATGAGCCTGGCCATTTCTTCGGGCCAAGAATTATAGTCTCCCCGTCGATTCGGTTCCGTCGTCGAGCCGCCCAGGGCTACAATCACAGGACGTTCCAGCGTTCTCCAGTCTATATTTCCACGTTTTTTTCCATAGACCACAAATCCATCCTGATATGTCATGGGAAAAGCGTCGGAGGGAGGATTCACAAACGTATCATGGTATGCATATCCCAATAATGTATCAATATTTTTATATTTCCCTGAAGCAATTTTCTGTTTCTCAGGTGCATATAAAAAATGCAGAATTACACCGTTTTTTTCATTTTTCAGATTACAAAAATATTCTACACCTAAAACTGTCGATACAAAAATTACAATAAACATACTTATATTAATAAAATATGTACCTATACGCATTACAATCCCCCGGATATATTTCTAAAACATACAAAAAAACAGTAAGGGGACGATTGCGAATACAATCGTCCCCTTACTGTTTACCAAAGCAAGAAAATTCAGGATCTACTCTCTCTCTCTCTCTCTCTCTCTCTCTCTCTCTCTCTCTCTGGAACAAAAGTTCCCCTGGTCCAACACGGGTGAACCGATTATCTTTGTCCGCACATATGACAGAGAGTCAGACATACACATATTTTCCCATGGAAACCATTAAAGTATATTTTCTGAGGTGCTGTTCTGTGATTTAGCACATGACGTTACCGATGGCAATAGCCCCCAAACCCTATGCTTCGCCTTGCTGCGCCTGCTCCATCCAGGCCCTGACGCGGCGTTCCATGGCATCCAGCAGAGAGGCGAGGCGTTCCGGACTGTCGGCTTCGCAACGCAGCACCAGCGCCGGCTGCGTATTGGACGCCCGCACCAGCGCCCAGCCGTACGGAAAGCGCACCCGTGCTCCGTCCATATCTTCCACAGGGTATCGCTGACGGAACCATTCCTGCGCGGCGCGCACCACAGCGAACTTATGCTCATCAGCGCACGGCAGTTGTATTTCTCTTGTGGAAAATGCCGGAGGCCATCCCGGCAATGCGGTCAACGGCGTTTCCCGGCGCGTCAGGATGTCCAGCAGCCGCGCCGCGCCGTACAAGGCGTCATCAAAACCGTACCATCCTTCATTAAAAAAGATATGCCCCGACAACTCTCCCGCCAGCGCCGCGCCGGTTTCCAGCATTCTGGCCTTGGCTATCGAGTGTCCGGTGACGCCCATAAGCGCCTTTCCTCCCCGTTGCCGAATATCTTCAAAAAGCCGTTCCGAACACTTGACGTCCCCCATAATCAGCGCGCCGGGGCAGCGCTCCAGCACGTCGCGCGCGAATACGGCCAGCAATTCGTCGCCGTTCAGCAGGCGCCCCGCCGCATCCACCACCCCCAGGCGATCGGCGTCGCCGTCCAGCCCCAGGCCCAGCTCGGCGCCTTCGCTCCGCACGCGGGCGACAAGATCAACCATATTGGCCTCTATCGCCGGATCAGGATGATGATGGGGAAACGCCCCGTCGGGCTCGCAATACAAGGGCACGACCTCGGCCCCCAGACGACGCAACACCTCCACCAGCACCGGCCCGCCCACGCCGTTGCCGCCGTCCACAACCACCTTGAGAGGGCGGGACAGACGTACGCGGGTCAGAATCGCCTCCGTATAGGAAGCCAGGATGTCATGGGCGCTCGTCAGTCCCCGGCCGGAAGGAAATTCCCCGGCCTCCAACAGCTCCCGGATGCGCCGGATCTCCGCGCCATGCACCGTGGTCGCTCCGGACCATATTTTGAAACCATTGTACTCCGGCGGGTTATGGCTGGCGGTGATCATAATCCCGGCCTGGCGGCGCAAATGGCGAACCGCGAAATACAAAACCGGCGTAGGCGCCATGCCCACGCTGATCACATCCACACCCGTCTTCGACAAACCACGAATCAGCGCGCTGTGAAATAGCGGAGAAGAGTGGCGGCAATCGTGCCCCACTACCGCCGAAGTTTGCCCGCGTTCCAAAAAATATGCGCCGCAGGCGCGTCCCAAACCTTCCACCCACGCCGCATCAAAATCCTTTTCCACTATCCCGCGAATATCATAGGCGCGGAAAACGCCCTCTTGAGCGGACATGGATTATCTCCTTGTAAATTTTATAAAGGTTTATGTCTTGACCAACTCTCGTTCGTGCCCTATTTCTAAGCAATTATGAACTGGGACTGGGATAAATTGCAAGAAAAACGGCAGAGGCAGCCTCGCAACAACAGCGGAGGCAACGGCGGCAATGACAACGACAACAACCGTCCTCCTATTGATTTCGACAAATTTCCGAAAGATCCCTTGCGCAAAGTACGCGAATTCAATGCGCCGGGCGGAAAGAGCCTATGGTGGATAGCCGGAGGTGTAGTGATATTATGGTTGCTTTCCGGTATCTACATCGTTAACCCGGACGAACAAGGTGTCGTGCTGCGTTTCGGTAAATATGTGCGCACGGTGGAACCCGGACCGCACTACCATCTGCCGTTCCCCATTGAAACCGTCTACAAGCCGCAGGTGACGCAGGTGTTGCGCGGCGAAGTGGGATTCCGCTCCCTGGGGCAAGGCAAGACCTTCCAGCAGGGCCAGGTGCGCACGATACCGCAGGAAGCAACCATGCTCACCGCAGATGAGAACGTCGTCAATGTGCAGTTCAGCGTCCAGTATAAAATCAAGGACCCGGTGGAATATCTTTTTAATGTCACCAACCAGGCCGCTGTAGTGCGCAACGCCGCTGAAGCCGCCATGCGCGAAGTGATCGGCAAGAGCCAGATCGATTCGGCCCTGACCGACGGGAAACTGAAAATTCAGAGCGACGCCACAGAGCTGCTGCAGAACATTCTGAATCGATATGAAGTGGGCGTTCAGGTTATCGCTGTGCAATTGCAGGATGTACATCCCCCTCAGGACGTTATCGACGCCTTCAAGGATGTGGCCTCCGCCCGCGAAGACAAGAGCCGGATCATCAACGAAGCCGAAGCCTACAGAAACGAGCTGCTGCCTGTGGCGCGCGGCCAGGCCGCCGAGATGATCAACAAGGCCGAAGCCTACAAGGCCACACGCATTCAGAATGCGGAAGGCGGGGCGCAGCGTTTTCTCTCCGTGTTGACGGAATACGAAAAGGCCAAGGATGTCACCAAAAAACGCCTCTACTATGAAGCCATGGAAGATATTCTGACCAATGCTCAGGAAAAAATTATTCTGCCCAAGGGCGCATCGGACAAGGTTCTGCCCTTCCTCCCGCTGGATCAGGCACGGGGGACCACGGCAGGCAAAAACGCGGCCGGAGCCGCCGCCGGCGCGGGGAGCAAATAATATGCGGAAAAATCCCCTGCTGCTCGTCACCGTAACCGTCGTCGTCCTGGCCCTGGCCACTCAGAGTTTTTTCACAGTGCATCAAACCCAGAAAGCCCTTGTGCTGCAACTGGGCGAACCCATAGATGAAATCTATGGACCGGGATTGCACTTCAAGCTCCCTTTCATCCAGAATGTAGTGTACTTCGATGCGCGCATCCTGGATTATGAAGCACGCTCGAGAGAAGCCTTTACTGTGGATAAAAAGGCGCTCGTGCTTGACAACTACGCGCGGTGGCGCATCGCCGATCCGCTCCAGTTCTACCGCACCATGCGGACGATTCCCGGAGCGCAGGCGCGCCTGGACGACGTGGTGTATTCGCAACTGCGCGCACTGGTCGGCGCTTACACGCTGACAGAGGTGGTGTCCTCCCACCGGGCGCAGATCATGGAAGAAGTCACTCGTAACGTGGCCGCTCTCATGAAACCCTTCGGCGTTGAAGTGGTGGATGTGCGCATCAAGCGCACCGATCTGCCGCCCGAAAACCAGCGCGCCATTTTCGACCGCATGCGCGCGGAACGGGAACGCCAGGCAAAACAATATCGCTCCGAGGGTGTGGAAGAATCCAAACGCATCCGTTCGGACGCCGACCGCCAACGGGCCCTGGAACT
>CASQEL010000178.1 GCA_949427775.1 uncultured Desulfovibrionaceae bacterium | reverse complement strand
CGGGGATGACGGCGCCATCCGCAGCAAGGTGGAGAAGGGTGTGGATTTGCGTAAATTGCCGGTTGAGGAACTGGGGAATCTGCAGCGGCCCACACTGGCGCAATTTGTCCGGCTGGTGCCTGATCTGGCGCACAGCGGCCTGTCGCCGGATACGGTGCTGACGCCTTTGACCGCCTACAGCTATTCCGTCAAGGCCGGTTTTGTGGAACTGGCGGGGCGTCGGGCGGAAATCGGTCTGGAAGCCTGGACCGGAGGCTGGGACGGCGTGCCCCTGGTGTTGGAATTGTCCTACGGGGTGGAAGATGCGGACTACTACACCATGCCGGAAGTCGTGGCTGCCGGAGATGCGTTTTTGCGCAAGGTGTTGGCGCAGGGCATGAAAAACGATGCGGCTTCGGGGATGGAACGCTTTCACGGCTCCAAACTGGAGGTGCTGCGCAGCGCGTCCGGGCGTTGAGATCCGTGAAAGTGTCTTTTCACCTTCCGGACGCGTTCAGGTATTGGTAGTGTCCGGAATTTTTCGCACTTTTTTTTGACCCGGCTCGGCAGGTCCGGCCGGACTCCCGGCGCGGCCCTTGCGGATGTCGCGACTGCAAGGGCCGTGACCGGGGATTGCTCTTCCCTCTCCTTCCTACGCATTTCAAGCAGCGCCGGGTTCCCCATTCCCGGCCGACCATGCGGCCGCGGACATTCGCCGGCAGGGGGCGCATGTCCGTCCGGGAAACACCTCTTTCCGCTCTGTGCGGAATTTTTGATACGGGCTTTCCACGGCTTGAAGATGCCGCATTGCTATGCGTCCGTCGGAGTCCCCGCCCGCCATGCGGAGAAGGGACGTCGGGCCAGGGCGGCATTGCCGTAGCGGGGATCGCCGGTCACTTCCTCGCCGATCCAGGCGGGCTTGTCGAAGGGCTGATCCTCGTGTTCCAGCTCGATTTCCGCCAGGATCAATCCCTGATTTTCCCCGTGGAATTCGTCGACATCCCAGATGAACCCCGCATACGGGATTTTGCGGCGGGTTTTTTTAATAATCGGCCTTTCAGCCAGATTGGCCAGCAGTTCTTCACCGTCGGCAAGCGGGATTTCATACTCGTACTCGGCGCGGGTGATGCCCGAGGTCCGGCTCTTGACGGTCAGAAAAGCCCTCTCTCCCGCAATACGTATCCGCACAGTGCACGTTCCGGTACGGCAGAGATGTCCCTGGCGGTATGTCACGCCCCGCGCCAATATTCGCCAGGCGTCCCCCGTGACAAGAAATTTGCGTTCTATTTCCGTTCCCATGATTCTTCCCATGCCTCCGGCAGGACGGCCCAACGGTTCAGCTTGCCGGGCTCCAGCGTTCCCAGGTTTCCTCGTCCCAGCGCGGCGGCTCCGTTGACGGTCAGCATGCGCACCAGCGCTTCGAGGGGCGCTCCCTGTTCCCGGAGGGCGATGGCTTCCTGCCGGACGTCCAGGTCGGTGTTGGAGGTCAGACCGTCGGTGCCCAAACACAGCAACACTCCGGCTTCGGCCAGCGCCGACACCGGAGGCGCTCCCACAGCCAGGGCGGCGTTGGAGCGGGGGCACAGACAGACCGCCGTGCCCGATTGGGCCAGCAGACGGATGTCGTGCCCTGAGCACTGCACGCAGTGGACGGCCAGAGTTCCCGGTCCCAACAGCCCCAGCGCCTCGGCCAGGGGGACGGGCGGCAGACCGGGGGCTTTCCAGTTGTTGGGCAGGACC
Source organism: uncultured Desulfovibrionaceae bacterium (assembly GCA_949427775.1). Lineage (GTDB taxonomy): Bacteria > Desulfobacterota > Desulfovibrionia > Desulfovibrionales > Desulfovibrionaceae > CASQEL01. The sequence continues at coordinate 3,308 of CASQEL010000178.1, read as the reverse complement.
ACCCCGGCGTAGAGTTCCACCAGCGCCCCGCGTCCGGAAACCAGGGCTTCCGTCTCTTCGGGAAATTCCGCCAGATGCAGGGAGAAGGGACGGTCATGGCTCGCGCACCAGGCGTGCGCCGCCCGCAGAATGTCGGCATGGGTGGAGTAGAGGGCGTGTCCGGCCGGCGCCATATGCCGGCGCAGGGATTCCGGCGCGTCGCGCATCAGTGCGCCGTACCGCGCGGGCCACGGATCATCGCGCCGGGTGAACGCCGACGTGTCAAAACCGAACCATTCGCAGAACAGCGTGCATTCCAGCCCGGCCTCACGAGCCAGATCGCCCACGGTCAACACGCCTTGTCCCGTATAATCTCCCACCAGCGCCGTGCCCGTATCGACAATCCGGCGGACGGCTGTTGCGACAGCCTCCGGCCGGAGGGGAAGGGAAAGCCGGGGGATAAGACTGCGCAGCCAGGGCACAAATCCTTTTCCCCAAACAGTCTCTCCGGCCAGATGCGACAATTGCAGGTGGGTGTGGGCGTTGATGAGGCCGGGAACGACGGTAACCGCTCCCAGATCGCGTACTTCCATACCTGCGTCCGGGCGAAAGACGGCATGGCGTTCCACCCGTTCCACGCGGTCGCCGCACGCCACGATGACGGCGTCGTCCAGGCTGCGAAGCGGGCGGAAAAGTTCCTTTCCCCGCGCCGGTCCTTCTCCGGCCAGGGAGATCACCCGTCGGGCGCGCCAGGCCATACGGCGGAGAGACTGCTGTGCGTTCCCTGTCGGCATCTGCCGGTTCCCTGTTATTTTTTGTCGTCTTCCACGTCGGGGTAGCGCGCGTGAATGGCGGTGATGATATCCCGGATTTCCATGAATACGTCCACCAGTTCCGGATCGAAGTGGACGCCCGAACCTTCCGCCAGCACGGCCATGGCCTTTTCCTCAGGCCAGGCGTCCTTGTAGCAGCGGCGGGAAACCAGGGCGTCATAGACATCGGCCAGAGCGGTGATGCGCGCGCCCAGGGGAATATCCCGGCCGGACAGCGGCGGCGCGTCGGGATCGCCCGTATACCCCGTGCCGTCCCATTTCTGGTGGTGGTGCAGGGCGATGTCGTGGGCCAGAATATGCACATCCCACGTCGCGCTCTTGAAGAACCGCGCGCCGAGGGCGCTGTGCCGTTCCACTATGGCGCGCTCTTCCGGCGTGAGTCTTCCGTCCTTTTTGAGCACGGCGTCGGGAATGCCCACCTTGCCCACGTCGTGCAGCATGGCGGCCATGCGGATGCGATCCTTCATGGCGCGCAACGTCTCCGGGTCCACGTTGCAGCGTTCGGCCCATCGGCGGTAGATTTCCGCGGACATGGCGCCCACGCGCATGACATGGCTGACGGTTTCGCGCGGATCGCGCAGAGCGGCGGTCTGGAGCATGCGCAGAATCAGCTCGTTGGCCATGCGGCCGCGTTCTATGGAGTTGGAACCCAAAATGGCCAGCCGTTCCACGTCTCTTTGCATTTGCGGGGAAAACGCTTTGGGCCTTCCGTGTTCCATACAGTTGATGAGTTGCAGCACTCCCGGAATGTTGTTCCGGTTGCCTGTGAACGGCACGGCCAGCATGGATACGGTGCGGTAGCCGGTGGCGGCGTCAAGGGCGTCGTTGAAAGCATACGGCGCATTGGGCGGCAGGGCGCGTACATCGGGAAGATTCACAGGTCGGGATGTGGCGGCTACATAGCCCGCTATGGACTGCGCGTCGATGGGCAGGCCGATATTGAGGTATATGTGCTTGTTGGCCGCGGATCCGGGAAACAGCGTATCGTTTTGGGCATGGGCGAAGACCAGGCGATCCCCGTCCGCCAGATAGATGGCGCCCGCGTCCGCGTGACCCAGTTCCCGCGCTTCGGCCAGAATCCTGTCGAGAATGGTGTCCGTATCCGAAAACTGCGCAATATACCGGGAGAAATCGCAAAGTCGGCAGGCGATTTTCCCGGCGCGATCCGTTGGCCCGGGCCTGTCGCCTCCACGGGGGGAGATGCGCATGCCCTCGTATCCCAATTGCATGAACAGCGGGAGCACGGCATAGGTATGCCGCACGTCATCCAGCAGCAGTTCCAGCGCGTCATCCGCATAGGAGGGATCGTAGTGCGTGAAGATCAGGCGGCTGACGCCCGCGGAAACAGCCGCATCCGGCCATTGTTCCATGGTCGAGTGTCCCCACCCGTGCCGGGAGGCGTAATCGCCCGTGGAGTACTGGGCGTCCACCAGCGCCACATCCGCGCCGGAAAAGAAACGGATCAGGCGTTGCTGCACGGGATCGTGACGATCGTCGCCGCATTCGTGATCGCCGGACAGCACAAAGGTCCAACCGTCCGCGGTGATGCGGTACGCCACACAACCGCCGGGGTGGCGGGTGGAGCAGGTTTCCACACGCGCGGAACCGATGGAAAAGGCCTCGCCCGGAGTGAATTCGCGAATCCGTGGCGCGCGGGGCAGATCGTCCCAGTTCAAAGAAAAATGGCGGCCGTCGAAGACGTCGCGCAGGGAGCGTTGCAGAGCGCCGTCGCCCGGCGTGGCCGCGCCCATGATGCTGATCTTCCAATCCGGCGCGTACAGCGGGGCAAAGTGGGGCAATCCCTGCACATGATCCCAGTGGGTGTGCGTGAAGCACAGTGTGCAGTCGCCCGGCTGTTCCCGAAGCATGGCGTTGCCCAGGGCATGGATGCCCGTGCCCGCATCGATGATGATTCTGTCCCCGGCATCGGTACGCACTTCCACACAGGTGGTGTTGCCGCCGTAGCGAGCCGTGTGCAACGCCGCCACAGGGATGGAGCCGCGCGTACCCCATAATCTGACTTCCATACCCTACCTCGCTTGTCGTCAGGTGTCCGTATGCCGCCCCCATTCGCCGGAGGAGACGCCGCCGGAGCGCGGCGTCGGTCGGGCAGCGCCTCCGTCTGCTCCGGCCCAACCGCCTCTTCCCCCAGGTCTCTCACTATCTCTCCACAGGCTGAAACGGCATGCCCTGCCGCCGCGTCACCTGTTAGCACACCAAGGGCGGAAAGGCAAAAATTCGGTCACGGTGCGCCTTGTATTCTTTCCGTTCATGGGGAGGTTTCACGGCGCGTTTGATAATGCTATACTCAAAAATATATCCGGCAGGAAGAAGAGCGTGCTATCGTGCGGGACAAGCCGCGTATACGGGAATATGCGGACGCCTTGCGAGGCAAGCCGAAACGGCAAAGACGCCGGACTCGAAAAAAGTGAAGGCCGACGTCATTAGAGCAGTTCACGGTTGAAATGCTCCAAAAGATGTGGGGCTCCGCCCCAC
>CASQEL010000177.1 GCA_949427775.1 uncultured Desulfovibrionaceae bacterium | reverse complement strand
CCCGCCAGAGCATTTTCAGGTTGAAATGCGCTCTTGGGGGCTGCTCGCCCCCAAACCCCTCGGCAGGGGAATGATTCCCCTGCACCCCCATTTTGCCGGCCGGCGCAATGCGCCGGCCGGCAAAATGGGGGGACTGAACAATCCGGGGGGCATCATGCCCCCGGCGGGGTGTGGGGCGGAGCCCCACATCTTGATGTTCCGCGGTGTCCGCGGGGCGCGGATGAACTGTCGGCCGGTTCGGAGCGATCCGGGACGGCGTCGAACGCGCGGCGCGAAAACGGGAAAAGGCGCGGAGACGGCCGATTGTGCAACGCCGGTCTTTGGAGTAGTGTCCGGGGTATGCCCGATTGCGGCCTTTGTCCGGAGGACGCGGAGGTCTGTGGCGTTCCGGCGTGATCGGCCGGTGAAAAATATTCTTTCCAGGAGTCTTTCGTGCGTGGATATTTCAGTGAACTACGCTTGTTGACGAAGCCCCCGTTGCTGGTGGAGGAGGTTTCCCCGCCCGGCGGCAACGCGACGGCTGCGGGCGGCAAAAGCGGCGTGCGTGGCGACATTGCCGCAACAACGGCTCCGGCGGCGATGCGAAAGCGTGTCCTCGGCGGACTGGGCGGGCTTCTTTTGATGACTCTGCCTCTGTGGGGAGGTCCGGCGACGGCGGCGGACGTTCCGGCGACGGACGGCGTCATGGCCGCTCCGATGGAGCCGCTTCCCGCCACCCGCGAGGAAGAAATCCGGCAGGAGACGGAACATGCGGTCATAACCGTGCATTATCCCGTGTTCGGCATCCCGGCGCTCGATACGGATACGGCGCGCTGGGCGCGGGAGATCGCGACAGCGTTTCAGAGCGATATTTCCGTCATGGAGCCTGTGGGGCAGGTCCCCCAAAAAAGCTCTCTGGAGGCAAAATACGTCATTCATGCGCCGTCCCCCAAAGCCGTGAGCGTCACATTCACCGTGTGGAGCTATAGAGCAGGGGCGGCCCATGGCGCGGTGGACATCCGTACCCGGTCCTATGACATGGGAACGGGAACACGGCTGGAACTGACCGACATGTTCGGCAGCGCGGAAAAAGCGCTGGAACTGATGGCTGTCTACGCCCATGCCGACCTGGAAAAACGCATCGGCGAGGAAACGAACGGGGAATGGCTGCGGGACGGCACTGCCCCCGATGCCGAGAATTTTTCCAGCATCGCGCTGCTGCCCACAGGGGTGCGTATCTTTTTTCAGGCCTACCAGGTGGGGCCGTGGGTTATCGGGCCGCAAGAGGTGGACGTGCCCCTGGACGCGCTGCGCGATGCGGAACCCCGTATGTTTCTGTGGGGGAAAGCGGAACCGGCGGAAGTTTCCTCCGTGCGGAAGCGGGAACGCTGACGTGCCGGGGACAACACGGCGTTTGCGGACGCCGGACCGGACGTGGCGGGCACGTCGTTTCAAAAGCGTCGCGGAAGACGGAGCATTGTGTCCGGCGGCATGGACAGGAAGGACTATTCCCGATCCAGTGTGCGCAAGGCGACGGCCTCATGCAAGTGCCGGGCGGCCAGACGGTCCGTATCTTCCAGATCCGCGATGGTGCGGGCCAGACGCAGAATGCGCGTGTAGGCCCGCGCGGAAAGGCGCAGTTTCCGTACCGCTTCCCGCATAAGAGTGTGTCCGTCGCTCTCCAGGGCGCAGTGCCGTTCCAGCAACGCGCCGTTGAGGTCCGCATTGGTGCGGCACGGCGTGTTCTTGTACCTGTGTTGCTGTCGTTCCCGCGCGGCCGTCACATGGTCCCGCAGCACGGCTGAAGTCAGGGGCCCCGGTCCGGCCCGGAGTTCCTCGTACGGCACGGCGGGCACTTCCACATGCAGATCGATGCGGTCCAGCAGCGGCCCGGACAGTTTGCTTCTGTAGCGGGCGATCTGCGCGGGAGCGCAGGTGCAGACATGGTCGGGATCCGTGCTGTAGCCGCAGGGGCAGGGGTTCATGGCGGCCACCAGCATGCAGGAGGCCGGGTAGGTGACGCTTTGAAGCGCCCGCGCAATGGTCACCTGTCCGTCTTCCAGAGGCTGGCGCAGCACTTCCAGGGCCTGTTTCTTGTATTCGGGCAGTTCATCCAGAAAAAGCACGCCGCGATGCGCCAGCGAGACTTCGCCGGGTCGGGGGTGGCTGCCGCCGCCCGCCAGCGCCGTTTCGGAAATGGTGTGGTGCGGGGAGCGGAACGGCCGTCGGCGCATCAGGCCGTGATTCTGTGGCAACTTGCCGGCCACGCTGTATATTTTGGTGACCTCCAGAGCCTCTTCGAAGGTCAGGGGCGGCAGAATGGTGGGCAGACGTTGCGCCAGCATGGTTTTGCCGCTGCCCGGAGGGCCGATGAGCAATACATTGTGTCCGCCCGCCGCGGCTATTTCCAATGCGCGTTTGGCCGACATCTGTCCCTTGACTTCGGCAAAGTCCGGCGCGTGGGCCTCGTCGTCGGAAAACGGCGCGGCAGCGGCGGAGACAGGTTCCAGAGCGCGCGCGCCGCGCAGAAAGGCCACGCATTCTCCCAGGGTGCGGGGAGCCATGATGGGAATATCGCGAACCACGGCGGCTTCCGCCGCGTTTTGCGGGGGCACCAGCATGCCCCGCGCCCCTTCCCGACGGGCCAGAAGCGCCAGGGGCAGCACCCCCGGCACGGGGTTGAGCGTTCCGGTCAGGGAAAGTTCTCCGGCCAGAAACCAGCCTTGGGTTTGCTCGGGGGCAAGCAGCTCCGCCGCGCCGAGGATGCCTACGGCCAACGGCAAATCATAGGCCGTGCCTGTCTTGCGGCGATCCGCGGGAGCCATGTTGACGGTGATGCGGCAGGGCGGGATGGTGAAGCCCTCGGCCCGCAAGGCGGCGAAAACCCGATCCTTGGCTTCGCGCACGGCGGTTTCGGCCAGGCCCACCAGGGTAAAGGCGGGCATGCCCCGCCGGGTCAGATCGACTTCCAGATCCACCCGGAACGCATCCACGCCCTGGAGCCCGCCGCAGGCCAGCCTTGCGATCATGGCGTTATTCCACGAGTTTGCCGAATCTGTTCCAGCGTACCGAGCCCAATCCCTCGGAAGACCAGTAGATGCGCCATGCCTTGCCGCGGATGGCGGAGCGATCCACAAAACCCCAGAATCGTGAATCCAGCGAATTGTCGCGGTTGTCGCCCATGACGAAATACTTGTCCGGCGGCACGGTGACGGGGCCGAAGTTATCCCGCACAGGCTCTATCCGATGGGGGTCCGTATTGCGGATATAGGCTTCCCGGACAGGCCGGCCGTTGCGATAGAGCTGCTTGTTGCGCACTTCCATCACGTCGCCGGGCACGCCCACGATGCGTTTGATGTAATCCAGGGTCGGCTTGTTGGGATATTCAAAAACGATGATATCCCCGCGCTGAGGGTCCGCTCCCTTGACGATGTAGGTGTTGGTAAACGGCCATTTGACCCCGTAGAGAAATTTGTTCACCAGGAGATGATCGCCCACCTGAAGCGTTTCCAGCATGGATTCCGAAGGAATTTTAAATGCCTGGACGATAAAAGTGCGTATGACCAACGCCAGAGCCAGCGCGACGAGCAATGCTTCGGCGTATTCGCGCCACAGAGGTTTGCGTTTGGGAGCCTTATCCTGCAAATTGGTGAATTCCGCCATGATTCCTTCCGTATCGGTACCTTGAGCGCGTCTGACGCTGCGTGGATTGAACTGCAAAGACAACGGCGCATTGTGCACGCTCTCACTTTCAAGCGCAAGAGGGGAAAACGATCGCGCGCCGAAAAGCCGCTCCGCGAAATGAAGCGGGCAATCCCGCGGCAGGGGCATCGTCGGCAGGTCGGGCGTCCCGACGCATTCAGGGCAATCGCATGAAGCGTATAACTCTTTGAAATAACGAAAAAAATCTGTAGTGGCCGACGTATGCATCGCCAATATTTTCAACAGATTATCTTCGTTCGTGCGATTGCCCTGCCGACGCATTGACAGCAATTTGTCTTTTGGGGCACAACGGATACCCATGAAAGAACCTGCACAACGCGAAATGTTGGGGAGCCGTCTGGGCTTCCTTCTCCTGTCGGCGGGATGCGCCATCGGCCTGGGCAATGTCTGGCGTTTTCCCTATATTACGGGTGCGTATGGGGGAGCTATCTTCGTAGGCATCTATCTGGCGTTTCTGTTCGCCGTGGGCCTGCCCATCATGGTTATGGAGTTTGCCGTGGGCCGGGCCTCCCGGCGCAATATGGGCGCGGCCCTGCGCATGCTGGAACCGGCGGGCGCCTGGTGGCACAGGTTCGGCTGGGTCAGCCTGGCGGGCAGCTATATGCTGATGATGTTCTACACTACGGTGTCCGGCTGGATGCTGGCGTATTGCCGGCATATGGGATCGGGCGCGTTGTCCGGCCTGACTCCGCAACAGGTGGGAGTCTTTTTCGGCAATATGCTGGGAGAGCCGTGGGCCATGGTGGGATGGATGAGCCTGGCCGTATTGCTGGGATTCGCCGTGTGCGCCATGGGCGTGCGCCGGGGCGTGGAGCGTGTGGTCAAGGCCATGATGCTGGGGCTGCTGGTTCTGCTGCTGGCGCTGGTGGCGCGGGCCGTGACGCTGCCCGGCGCGGAAGAGGGCATCCGTTTTTATCTCGCGCCCGATGCGGAAAAGATCGCCCGGACCGGCCTGTGGAGCGTGCTGAACGCGGCCATGAATCAGGCGTTTTTCACGTTGAGCATCGGCATCGGCGCCATGACCATCTTCGGCAGCTACCAGGAGAAAACCCGTTCCCTGACCGGGGAGGCCGCCTATATTGTGGGCCTGGATACCTTTGTGGCGCTGATGGCGGGACTGCTGATTTTTCCGACCTGTTTCGCCTTCGGGGTCAAGCCTGACGCGGGACCGGGGCTGGTGTTCGTGACGCTGCCCAATATTTTCAACAGCATGCCCGGCGGGCGGCTCTGGGGCACGATGTTCTTCGTTTTCATGAGCTTTGCGGCGCTGTCCACGGTCATCGCGGTCTTTGAGAACATCATTTCCTATTGCGCCGACGTCTATGGCATGCCGCGAAAAAGAGCGGAGTTCAGCAACGCTTTCATGGTCTGG
>CASQEL010000176.1 GCA_949427775.1 uncultured Desulfovibrionaceae bacterium | reverse complement strand
CCCTGCCGAGGGGTTTGGGGGCGAGCAGCCCCCAAGAGCGCATTTCAACCTGAAATGCTCTATCGTATCATGCTTCTCTTCGGCATCTCGATGCTGCTGTTGCCGGGCGTCGTTCTCTCCATGATCCGCCTTGCCGGGACAGTCGTCGATTGGGGCGTCAAGGAAGTCGGCGATGCATTTTTTGAAGGCCAAAAACAACGCATCCGCGACCTGTCCATGACCATGGCCGCCGGCATCGGCGAGCAACTCAGGGGGTCGCCGATATAAAGCAGCGTGACGCCATTATCGCCTCGGCCATCAAAAACGCCCGCTATGAAACGGACACATCGGGTATTTTTTCGTCTATGACGGCGGCGGCGTGGCGCACGTCTTCCCGGAGCTGAGCGAAGCCTTCCCCCCGGACGCGGGGAAGAAATCCGGCATTTCACCATAGCCACCTCAGGAAAAATAGTATATGCAGCTACGCTGCAAGATATTTTCACTGAGGGTATTTTTATGCGTCCCACAATTTTTGTGCTTTTTTGTTTTGCGGGGCTGCTGGCCCTGCCCGCAAGCGAGGCGATGGCCTCCCGCCCCGATCTGGCGGAGGCTATCGCCGCACAGGCAAGCGTCGCCCCCGACACGCTCGATCTCGCTGCGGCTCCGGGCTACCTGGGCATTCCCGGCGGCCCTGTCCTCAATCTCTGGCTGGCTTTCGGCTGGTCCGTCTGGGTAGGGTGGATTTTCTCCACGGTCGGAGCGTTCGGCGGCGTCATGGCCGGCGTCGGCCACATGAGCGTGCACGGCCTGGGCGCGTATGCCAAATCCTTCGGCGTCACGCCGCTGAACAAGGCCGTCACGGACTCGGTGCGCGCCTCCAACCAGATGTTGGCAGGGTTGTCGGCCGTCATCTCCACGTTCAGTTATTACCGCCTCAAGCGTATTGTGCTGCCTCTGGGCCTCTCCTTGGGGCTCGGGTCCATCCTCGGCGCATGGCTTTCCGCCTCCCTGACCGCGGGCAAGCTGAACTTTTCCTCGTATCAGGGCTACTTCGGTCTGTTTGTGCTTCTGCTCGGCTGCTATCTTCTCTGGGAAACCTCCCCGGCCGGACAACGCTCCAAACATAAGGCCAAGGAAGCCTCCCAGGCCTTTGAAAAAGCCGCCGGGCAGCGTCGGGATGGCGGCGTCGCCGCTGTTTCCACAGGCGTGCGGGTGTTGCGCGTCAGCCTCACTCGCTGCGTGTTCACCTTTTCCGGCGTGGAATTTTCCTTCAACCCCCTGTTGCCTTTTATCGGGGGCATGATCATCGCGTCCATCGCGGCCTTTCTGGGCGTGGGCGGCGGTTTTCTGCTGGTTCCCTTCCTGACCAGCGTCTCCCAACTGCCCATGTATCTGGCGGCCGGAACATCCGCGCTGGCCGTGCTTCTGAGCATGATCACCGGCATCGCCACGCTGACGCTGCACGGAGCGCTGGTGGACTGGAGCCTTGTGAGCATCGAGTTGGCGGGGATTGCCGCGGGCACCATCATCGGTCCTTTCACCTCGCGGTTTTTCTCGGATATCTGGCTCAAGCGATTGTTCATCGTTCTGGCCTTCTACGTGGGCACGGATTATGTTTTGCGCGGCTTTTTCCAGATCCGCCTGTTCGGCTGACCCGCCCTGCCGCCGGGCGGCGGCGTTTCCTCGGAGCGCCGTCGGCAATGAGGCCGCGCGGTCGTCCTCTAGAGCATTTCTCGAATGAAACTCTCCGGTTTCATTCAATCTCGCTGCCGTCATTTCGCGGGAAAAGCGTGGTTTTCCCGCTCATTCGGCGCGGGCGTGCGCTTACGCGCCCGCCAGAGCATTTACGCAATTTCATTGCGAAAATGCTCTATCCGCCGGTCTTCTTGTCCCCTTTTTGCCGGAGCGGCACATGTGAATGCGCTCCATGCGCCGATCCGGCAACGGGGGCAGAAACACGGTCGCCGGACAGCTTTCCGCGTCAGCCCGGACTCCGGGAACCTTCGGCCGCTCCGCCCTTCGCTCCCATGATACCGGCCATACACGAGTTTCTGGTATGGATTGACCCTGTATGCATCGCGCCTTACAGGGCGCTTCCCGACGCCGGGGCGGGATTTCTGCTGGGCACCGGCATTCTGGCCTTTGTCTGCGCCGCATTGGGCGTACTGACCCTGCGCGGCGCACAGCGACTGCACAGGGCCAGAATCAAGGGATTCGCCGCGGATATGGAACGCTACCATGCTCTGGGAGAAACAGCCCTGCGCATGGGCGACAAGGAGTCTTTCAAAGCCGTGAACCGGCAGGCGCATGAAGCCTTCGGGCGGCATTTCGGGATCAACGGCGCATTTTTCGCCGCCTCGTTGTGGCCCGTCCCTTTCGCTCTGGCCTGGATGCAGTTGCGCTTTGCGCAGGTTTCGCTTGATCTGCCGTTCTCTCTTCCGGGACTCGGCACGCACCCCGGCATGGTTTTCTGGTTTCTCCTGTTGTACATCCCGCTACGCATCGTTTGCGGGCGCATTCTGCGTCCCGCGCGTTGATTTCCCCTCTCTTGATCGGGAAAAACATCCACAACAATATATTTTTTATTTTGTATAAGCTTCCAAATAGATCTCGTTTTCTCACCCGGCTACATCCCTTTTTGAGCTGACGCGGCGGTATTTGAGGTCAGGAGGGTCCCCATGCGGATGCACCCATGTCCCCCGGAGTCGGCACAGGTCAGCCGACACCATCCGCCATCTTGAAAAGACATCGCGGCCTACGCGCATGTCCTTTGCCTGATGTCAAAGGCGCCACGGCCCGTCCTTGCGCGATGCCCACCATATCGCGCAAGGACGGGAGCTCCCCCCGTCGGGGCTCCATTCATCGGATCAAAACATCGTCTGAAGACAGAATATTGATGCCTCTGTCGCGCATGGAGTGCATATGCAAAGATTCCACTATTTTTATAGCCAGAATTTTTTTGCGGGTATTGAATCCAGAAAAGACGTGTTCATGGAACTGGCGCAACGGCATCTTTTTAAAAAAAACTGTACTATTTTTCTTGAAAACGACGCCGGAGATTCCTGTTTCTACGTGGCATCGGGATTGGTCCGTATCTTTCGCGCCACGGCATCCGGCAAAGAATCCATCCTGTTCATACACCGTCCCGGCAGCATGTTCGGCCTGGCGGAAGTGATCACGGCATCACCGCGCATGGTGAATGCGCAGGCGCTCTCCCCGGCGATCATCTACAGCATAGACAGTAAAAAATTCAACGAATTGTTGGAGAAAGATTATATCCTCGCCGGCCGAGTCATCAGTGTGCTGGGATGGAGGCTCCGACAATTGGGAGAGCAGGTTTCCACGCTGATGAACTGTAACGTCATGAGCAGACTGGTGCGGTTGCTCATATACTTCGCCTCTGAAGCCACCCCCAAAGCGGCACGCAGAAACACGGAAAGTTATCCTCCGGTATGTCTTTCACAAAGTCAAATCGCCGCCATGGTCGGCTCCACACAACCCACCATCAGCGGTCTTCTGCAGCAGTTGCAGAAAGAAGGTCTGATATCCGTATCACGCATGCAGATCTGCATTCTCAATCCGGTGGCCTTGCAATATAAAGCCGAGACGCTTCCGCAGGATACGCTGTGACCCGAACCGGAATATCCCGGCCCCTTGCCGCAAAGAAAATCCGTGCTCCGTTGCCTCCGGAAAGCGACCGCATACGCGGTATCCCCGCAGGCGTCGCCTGCGCGGCGTCAACATGCACAAGCAGCGCCTCAGCGCGCGACGGCCAGCCCGTCCAGCAACGCCTGCAACATGGCGGCGTCGGCAGGCGGCGTGTCGCGCACGATCATGCGCACGCCCGTTACGCCGTACTGTTCCAGCATATCGGCCACTGCCGTCACATGCTCCCGCGCGCCCGTCCGTCCGTTGCCGTACCGGCATTTTCCCGGCGGGCAGGCCAGAATCACCACCTCTCCGGCTCCGGCCAGAGCCAGCCGCAGCAGCAGGCGGGGTCCGATACGTCCCGTGCAACGCACTTCTTCCAACAGAACCCCCTCCGGCACGGACACGTCGTCCGACAGGCGCGGCCGCCGACGCGCGTCCAGCAAGGGCATATCAAAAGAAAGCGCTCCCTGCTCCAGGGGCGTGGGCCGCAGCAGGGCAAGCCCTGCGCAGAAGAACACCACAGCGCGGACATGCTGTTCCTGTACGGTGTGTACAAGCACTTCCATGCGATGTTGCGCAATGGTTCCGGACGGACAGACCGCCGCGCACCGGCCGCAGTGCACGCACAACTCCGGACGCAAGGACGGACTCTTGCGGATCTGATCCGATCCGGAAACGGGCAATTCTTCCATAACCAACGCTGTGGTGGGACAATTCAAGGCACACAGGCCACATCCCAGGCACAGATTATGCGACACGGCGTCGGAAGTGACGGAGGGAATAGACATTGTCATAGTCATGCATCCTTTTCCTGCAGCTTTTTCAAATGGGCCCGACGCCGATCCGTGACGCCGCGGCGAGGCCGCGATCCGCCCGCGCCGCGCACAGCGTCATTCTGCCCGCAGGCGACATAATTCACGAACCCGACGCACGACCCGCGGCAATGCCGCGCGCGCTTCGGGACTCAGGGCATCATCCATCAGTTCCGGAATCCGCCCGGCCTGCACCGTCAGCACGATCACCTCGGTACCGGCCTCGTCGCGCAACCGGCGCAACAGCCCCCAGGTGGGCGCGTGGTGCAGAAAACCTCCGGCCGGATCGGCGTCGGAACGGGCGTCCAAATCCTCCTCGCGCAGGCTGCCGGGCTCGCGCTCCGGCTCCTGCACCACATCCACCAGAACAACCCGGCGGGGACGCGCTCCGCACAGGGTCAGATCCAGCAGCAGAGGTCGTATGGACGTGCCCGCATCTATAAAGGCCGCGTGGCCGAAGGCCGTCGCCGCATCGGGGGCGGCGGCCAGTTCCGCCATGGCCAGCGGTCCCAGACCGTCGTCCCCGAACAGCACGTTGCCGCAGCCGAAGACCACGACATCCGCCGCAAACATGCGCGACCAATCCATACCCTACGCCTGTGGTTTCCAAACGGCGCGCACGCGGCCGTCGGCATCCAGAATA
>CASQEL010000175.1 GCA_949427775.1 uncultured Desulfovibrionaceae bacterium | reverse complement strand
CGATCCACATACGCGCGGCCGGTCCTACTTCCAGAGCCTTGCCGTCGTAGCGGGGCGCTTTGACGAAGCTGTAAGCGCCCTGTTTTTCCACATCGGGCACTGTTTTGCCCTGTGTGAAACTGAGTCCTGTGGTGTCGGCGGCAAACCAGGAGTATTTGACGTCCTCGGTGACCTTCATGGGATCGAAGGGCACGTCTTTGCCGTCGATGTATACGCCGGGTTTGAGCAGGAATTTCTTGCCGGCATCGTCCATGGGGAAGACGCCGAAGCAGGAGCAGTTTTTGTAGCCGTGTCCCTGTTTGAACAGATCCTTATATACGGAACCCACTGTATACGCCAACGGCAGGAATTTTTCATTGACGAATTCCTGCACCTTTTTGAAGCGCGCGGCGTATTCCACCAGGGCTTCCTTGGTGGGAATTTCCGTGGTGCCGCCGGGGACGATGCCCTGCACATGGGGCATGCGACCACCGAAAAGCGCGACCATCTCGTGGGCGATGCGGCGCACTTCCAAAGCTTCGAGGTACTGATCCACACCGATTTTGTTGGCCGCTTCGGGCAGACGCAGATCCGGCTGGGCGTAACGCGGGACGAAGGGCGCGGTGTCCGGTCCCTTGACGAAGTCCAGGGCGCTCAAATGGTAGAAATGCAGAATATGCGATTGGATAAAGTTGGCGCCCAGAATGAGATTGCGAGTCAGGCGACCGTTGCGGGTCACTTCGACGCGGAACGCGTTTTCCTGGGCCAGTGCAGAGGCCGTGGCATGCGACGTCGGACAGACGCCGCAGATGCGCTGCACAATCTGGGTGGAGTCGCGCGGGTCTCTGCCCCGAAGAATGGTTTCAAAACCCCGGTACATGCCGCCGGAAAGGTGCGCGTCGACGACCTTGCCGTTTTCGACCACCACTTCTGCCTTCAGGTGGCCTTCAATACGGGTTACCGGATCTATGGCAATAGTAGCCTTGGCCATGTATGCCTCCTTGTACCATTATCGGCGTTGCGCGATTCGAGCGCGCGCAACGTCCCTGGCGCGGGCGTTTAGTTGGAATAGAAGGGAGATTTGCCGTCCGGGAAATCGGATTCGGTACAACCGATGCATACGGCATTGGCCACGCACCAGTTGACGCCGCCGTTCCACTTGCGTTCAAAAGAATCGCAATTGGCCTGAGGGCCTTTGCAGCCCAGATCATAGCGGCAACCATCCTTCTGCGTGAAGGTCGCGCAGAATTTGGCGTTGTCGTAATCCTTCAGGTACGGACAGTTTTCGTGCACGTTTCTGCCGAAGAAGGGTTTGGGGCGGCCTTCGGAATCCAGAATCTTGACCACTTCGGCCAAGCCCTCCTGGAGTCCCTTTTCTTTGATCAACGAGAGCGCCAGGGCGATAGTGCCCACGATCCAGTCCGGCTGCGGCGGACAACCGGGGATATTGACGACAGGGGTGGCGATGCTGTTTTTGGCGAGGAACGCGGAAACACCCATGGCTTCGGTTTCCGATCCCCTGGCGGCGGGGATGCCGCCATAGGCGGCGCAGGTGCCTACGGCGAGAACCGCGGCGGCGTTGGGCGCCAGTTCCTTCACCATATCGACCATGGTGATTTCCTTGTGGCAGGCCTCGCCTATGACGCAGCATTTGCCGTCATGCGCCAGGGGGATGGCTCCCTCGACCACGACGAAGTATTGTCCCTTTTTGGCCGCGGCCGTATTGCGCATGAAATCGATAGCCTGTTCGCCTTCGCTGCCCATAACGGTGGGGTGGAAGTCCAGACTGATGATTTTCAGCAGAATGTCGGCGATACCGGGGTTGACGTTGTTGAGCAGAGTGACGGAACATCCAGTGCATCCCTGGCCCTGCAACCAGAACACGGGCGGACGTTCGCCCGTGAGGGTTTCGGCCAGGGCTTCGCGGATGGCCGGATGGAACATTTGGGAAACCCCAAAGCCCGCGACCGTGCCCGTGCACAGTTTCACGAAATCACGCCGGTTGAGACTCATCCCTGCCTCCTCATGGTGTGGCGTTGAAGTAAAATGGCAGTCGGCTGTACTGTCATGGTGGTGAGTGGCTTTTCGGTTATGTAGCCCGATAGTGGGGACGTGTCAACGGGGCGGACGGAAAAGCGCCGTTTGGCGCGGCTTCAAGGCAAAAAAAGGACCGGAGGCGACACCTCCGGTCAGAGTATGCTCAGAGAGCGCGTCCGGCGCGCCCATTGCGGGTTACTTTTTCCCCGCGCCCGCGCCGCGCTGCGCGTATTCGTCGCGGTAGAGCTTGTACGTGATGGAATCGGCAAGCGCCTGCCAACTGGCTTCGATGATGTCGTGCGAAACGCCTACCGTGACCCAGCGGCCATCGGCGTCGCCGGATTCTATGAGCACGCGCACCACGGACGCCGTGCCGCCGTGTCCGTCGTTGGCGGAGAGCACGCGTACCTTGAAGTCCAGCAGGCGCATTTCACGCACACGGGGGTAGAATTGGGAAATGGCCTTGCGCAGGGCGGTATCCAGGGCATTGACCGGACCATTGCCTGTGGCGGCCGTGTGCTCCTCCACGCCTTCCACTTCCACTTTAATAGTCACCTCCACCGAGGGCGCGGTGTCGTGCTCCGTGCGCAATTCGGTCACATGGTACTGGAGCAGACGGAAAAATTCCCGCACGCCGCGCCGTCCCAGTTTGCGCATGATGAGCAGTTCCACACTGGCTTCGGCCGAAGCGTAGTCATACCCCAGACTGGCCTTCTTGTTCAGCTCGTTGTAGAGCCCCTTGACCACCGGCTCGTCCTTGTCCAGATGGAAGCCGAAACGCCGGGCCAGAGACACGATGTTGCTGCGCCCGCCCAGCTCGGTGATCAGCACTCGCTGGCAGTTGCCCACGCCGGCGGGGGAAATGTGTTCGTACAGCTCGGAATTGCGGTTGATGGCACTGACGTGCATGCCGCCCTTGTGGGCGAAGGCTGAACGTCCCACAAACGGCTGTCGATTGAACAGCGTGACGTTGGCCACTTCCGAGACATAGGACGCGGTGGCCGCCAGAGTGGCGAGACTTTCTTCCGGCAGGCAGGTGTACGCGCCGTCGCTCTTGAGTTGGAGCAGGGGCGCTATGGAGCAGAGATTGGCGTTGCCGCAGCGCTCGCCGTAACCGTTGATGGTGCCCTGCACCTGCACGGCCCCGGCCCGCACGGCCGCCAGGGTATTGGCCACAGCCAGTTCGCAGTCGTTGTGGGCATGAATGCCCAGGGCGGCGTCGGGCAGGAGTTCGCGCACGGCGGCGGTGATGGCGGCGATGTCGTGGGGCAGGGTGCCGCCGTTGGTGTCGCACAACACCAGCGCCGCCGCGCCGCCTTCAAAGGCGGCGCGCAGGGCCGCCAGGGAATAGTCGCTGTTGCGTTTCCAGCCGTCGAAAAAATGTTCGGCGTCGAAAAATACCGTGGGGATATGCCGCTTCAGATAGGCTACGGATTCCCGGATGACCTCCAGGTTGCGGGCCGGATCGACGCGCAACGCTTCGCGGGCGTGGCGTTCGCAGGATTTGCCGAAAATGGCGCAGACCTCGACGCCGCTGTTTATCAGGGCTTTCAATGTCGGGTCGCCTTCGGCGGAACCATTGGGATGATAGGTGCTGCCGAAAGCGCTGATTCGGGCGTTTTTGAGATGATAGTTGCGGATATCCCTGAAAAAAGCCGTGTCCACAGGATTCGATCCGGGCCATCCTCCCTCGATGTACGGAATGCCCAATGCATCCAGGCGCAACGCCAGCTTGATTTTGTCGGGAGTGGTGAGATTCAGATCTTCGCACTGCGCGCCGTCGCGCAAGGTCGTGTCATAGAGGCTGATATGTTTCATTGTACCGCCCTCCCGGGCGGGAAAAGTTCGGTCGTCCGAATCCGCTGCCTTGCCGGAGCGAAGCGCCTTCAGACTTGCCTTGTCGCGACGGACGACTTCGCTGTCACGGCGTATCGGCCGCGCTCTCCGCGCGGTTTGAAGGAGCCCCGTTCGGCCGGACAAGGCGTACTCGCGCCTTGTCCGGCCGAACGGGGTCAGTGAGTTTGACGTTGACGGATCGTTGCGCATGAAACATATGCCGTACGACACCCCGATAACGGAGATTGCAGGTCAACAAATGTTCATGCGGATTTTTCCGAAATGTATTTTTGACGGTAACGGGAACAACGCTCTGCGGCGGGCGTGTTTTTCCAATGCCCTACGCGCCGATGTCCCAGTCCAGTCCGAAAGTGTCGTGCAGGATGCGCACGGCCAGTTCCACATATTTGTCTTCGATCAGAATGGTGATTTTGATTTCCGACGTGCTAATCATCAAAATATTGATGTTTTCGTTCTGCAAGGCGGCAAAAGCGCGGGCCGCCACGCCGGAATGGTTGCGCATGCCCACGCCGATGGCCGAAACCTTGGCCACGTTGGTGTCATACAGCACTTCCTTGCTGTGGGTTTTGGCGGCGATGTCGTTCATGATTTCCAGGGTCTTTTTCAGATCCTTGCGGGAAATGGTGAACGTCATATCGGTTACGCCGTCGCGGCTGGTATTCTGGATAATCATATCGACCAGCACGCCCTGTTCGGACAGCGGGCCGAAAATGGCGGCCGCAATGCCGGGAATGTCGGGAACGCCGCGCAGCGTGACGCGGGCCTGATCCTTGTCGTAGGCGATGCCGGAAACGAGCACGGCTTCCATGGTGGAGTCCTCCTGAGTTACCAAAGTGCCGGGATTGTCGGTAAAGGTGGAGCGTACGCGCACGGGAACCTTGTATTTTTTGGCGAACTCCACGGAGCGGATGTGCAGTACCTTGGCGCCCATGCTGGCCATTTCCAACATTTCGTCATAGGAAACCCGATCCATTTTGCGGGCGCTGGAGCAGATGTTGGGGTCGGTGGTGTAGACGCCTTCCACGTCCGTGTAAATTTCGCACTCCTCCGCGCCCAGAGCCGCCGCCACGGCTACCGCCGAGGTGTCGGAGCCCCCCCGTCCGAGCGTGGTGATGCGTTTGTCTTCGGTGCAGCCCTGGAAGCCGGCGATCACAAGCACATCGTGCGTCTCCAGCTCCCGCCGGAGCGCGGCGCTGTCGATGGACAGGATGCGCGCACTGCC
>CASQEL010000174.1 GCA_949427775.1 uncultured Desulfovibrionaceae bacterium | reverse complement strand
TTGGACTGGACCCCTACACCCTGGTCTACGCGCTTCTCTACGGTCTGGATCAACTCCTCTTCCCCTATGAAATCGGCTACCTTCTGTACACGTTCATGAGCGGCGCCGTCACCCTGCGCCATATCATGGGCGCCTTCGCCATCCGCATGGTCGCCTTTGCCCTGCTCATTCCCCTGCTGCTCGTGCCTTACTGGAAGCTGATCGGATTTCTCAAGTAGGCGGTGAAACGCAATGCACATCATAGACTGCAGATACAGGCCCAATACTCCGGCATGGATGAACACGTTCACCCGGAATCCCGTTTATGAAGAATATGTGAAGCTGACCGGCTTCGACAAAAAGCCTGTCCAATCCCTTGCCGACTGCGCCGCCCGACTCGCGTCGCTCGGCATCGACAAGGCGCTCGTTTCGGGCAGGGACATCGAAAGCACCTATGCGGCGCCCGCGTCCAACGATCTGGTCGATGCCTGCGTCGCCGCCTATCCCTCCCTGTTCATCGGCATCCACGGCTACGATCCCCACAAGGGAATGACGGCCTACAAGGCCATGCGTCGGGCCATTCGCGAACAGCGCAGCCGGGGGGCGTCCATAGAACCTTCCATGGCGCACTGCCCCATGGACGACGCCAGGTATTATCCGTTGTACGCCCTGTGCTGCGATTACGACGTGCCGGTGCTGGTGACCGCCGGTCTTTCCCCCAACATGCCCAAGGTGCTGCTGTCCCACTCTTCACCGCTTGCCCTGGACAAGGTGGCCGCCGACTTCCCGGACCTGCGCATCCTGGCAAGCCACGGAGGATACCCGTGGGTGAACGAAACCATCGCGGTCTGCCTGCGCCACCGCAACATCTACATCGACTTTTCCTCATCCATCAACAAACCCATGGGGGAAGAGTACATCAAGGCCGCCAACGGCTGTCTGGCCGACAGGTTCGTCTTCTCCAGCGCCCATCCTTTCGCGGATGTCGCCGACGCCCTGGAACAGGCCAGACATATCGGTCTGAGCCGGGAAAACCTGGAAAAAATGTTCTCTGAAAATGCCCGGCGCCTCCTCGGGAGCGCTCAGGAAATCATATAAGGAGTCACAAAATGCCGGTCCGTGCCATCTACGCGCTGACGGCCGGGCGCAAGCCCGTCGTCGTCACCAACCACTTCTATATGCGCCCCGACATTCGCGAGGCCCTGCACACCCAGTTCTTTTTCTGGTGCATCATGGACGAGAAGGAAGGCCCCGTGCTTGTCGATCAGTCCTTCACGCAGCAATGCCTCGACGAGATGCGGATCGCCTACTCCGTCAAGGAACATCCTCTAGAGCTGCTTGCGCGCATCGGCGTCAAGCCTGAGGATGTCCGGCATGTCATCCTCACGCACCTGCACTGGGATCACTACGCCGGGGACAATTTCTATCCCAATGCCCGATACTACGTTCACCAGAAGGAGCTGGAATATGTGACCGGCCCCCTGATGCGCTTCCACACGTATGCGCAGCACTACAACTTCAAGGCCCTGGAGAATCTGATCCGCATGCGCTTTTCCGGACGCGTCCAATTGCTGGAGGACGACAACACGCCTGTCTGCGACGGAATCACCTGCATCAGAACGGGAGGACATACTCCCGGCCTGCTGTCTGTCGCCGCGGACACGGATAGCGGCACAAAGGTCATATGCAGCGATGTTGTTCCGAGATACCGGAATATTTCCGAAATGACCCCGTGCGGCATTCATTATGATGTCACCGAGGCGCTGACGGCTCTTGAAAAGATCAGGCATATCGCCAAAAGCGCGGAGAACATCCTTCCGGGTCACGATCCGGCAATCACGGAACGGTATCCCGAAACAGCTCCCGGCGTATACCGCGTTTCATGAGGAAACATCATGAAATACCTTACATTGCTTCCGGCCCGCATGGGACGGCTGGAGCTGCGCAACCGTATCGTCTTTCCGGCCATGGTCACCAACTACTGTTCTGTGCGCGGAGAAGTGACCGACCGGCTGACAGCCTACCATCAGAAGCGCGCCCGGGGCGGCGCGGGACTGATCGTCACAGAGGCCGCCTACATTTCCCCCGACGGCAAAAGCTTTCCCCACCAGCTCAGTATCGCTGAAGACGGCCTTTTGCCCGGATTACGCCGTCTGACCGAAGGCGTGCATGCCGCCGGCGCCCGCATGGCCGCGCAGCTCTGCCATGCGGGCCGCCAGACATCCGGCGCCGTTTCCGGCCTGCCGCTCATGGCCCCGTCGGCCACGCGCTTCGGCGACGACGTTACCCGCGCCATGCGGCGGGAGGACATCGAAAGAATCATCGGCGAGTACGCCCGCGCCTCCATACGTGCACGGGAAGCGGGATTCGACGCCGTGGAACTGCATGCCGGCAACGGCTATCTGCCGCAGCAGTTTCTGTCTCCATTCACCAATTTCCGCCGGGACGAATACGGAGGCAGTCTGGAAAACCGCGTCCGTTTCAGCGTCGAGATGGTCCGGGCCGTCCGGGCCGCTGTGGGACAGGATTTTCCCGTCATTCTGAGACTCGGCGTCGCCGAACCCGTCGCCGGGGGACTGACGCTGGAAGACGGCCTGGTCGCGGCCCGCATCCTCGCTCACGAGGATATCGACGCCATTGACGTGACGGCAGGCATGCGGGAAGGCGGCATGTGGGTCACGCCGCCGCTGGCTCTGCCCCGGGGCACGCATATCGACAAGGCCGCCGCCGTCCGCCGGAGCATTGATGCCCGAAAGCCTGTCATAGGAATCGGCAGAATCACCTCCGTAGCCCTGGCCGATTCCTTCATCAGGGAAGGGAAAACGGACTTTGTCGTTATGGGGCGGGCGCTGCTGGCGGATCCGGAACTGCCGCTCAAGACGCTTCAGGGAAGGGAAGAGGACATCCGTCCCTGCATCGGATGCAATGAAGGCTGCATCGGTCGTCTGTCCCGTGGCCTCGACATCACCTGCGCCGTCAACCCCGCGGTGGGCAACGAATATCGCAAACGGCGCGCTTGCGCCTCCACGCCCCTGAAAATTCTTGTTGTCGGAGCCGGACCGGCGGGTCTTGTCGCGGCATGCGCGGCAAGGCGACGCGGCCATACGGTCACCGTTCTGGAAAAGGAGCCCGTCTGCGGCGGCAAACTCCGCATCGCCGCCCTCCCCCCGTTCAAGCAGGAACTTTTCGGCTATGCCGCCTATTTGGAAAGACGCGCGCGGGCGCTGGGCGCAACACTATGTTGCGGCACGGAAGCCACATCCGGAACAATCGCCGACCTGAAACCGGACGTCGTGCTGCTGGCCACGGGCGCCGAACCGCGTGTTCCGCCCATCCCCGGCCTTGTTCCGGGCCGGTTTCTCTTCGCCGAACAGGCTCTGCGGCGGGACATCCCGACTCCCGACGGCACAATTCTCATCATCGGCGGAGGGGTGACAGGCTGCGAGACGGCGCTCCATCTCGCCAAGGGGGGATGCTCCCCGCTGGTGGTCGAAATGCGTGACGCTCTCTGCATGGACGCCGAACCGCGCTCGCGGGCCGTGTTGCTCAGGCATTTGGAAGAGTACGGCGTCCGCTCCATGCTCTCCTGCCGCATCTGCGGCATCAGCGAACACGGCGCTACCGTCCGCAGGCAGGAACAGGAAGAGGAAATCCCCTGTTCCGGCATCATTCTGGCCGTCGGGTACACTCCCGCAACAGGCCTTGCCGACGTCCTTGCGGGCAAGAAGATCCGCGTCCACAGCATCGGCGACTGCAACAACGGCGCCCGAATCCGCGACGCCGTGCAACAGGCGCACGCCATCGTGGAAGCCCTTTGAACACGCGCCTTTCAATATTATCGTCAGGAGAAGCCATAAAAATGAAACAGTTCGTCTGCAAACCGTTCATACACATGTTTCCCGACTGCGGAGCGTTCCTTTCCGCATTCCATGTCTGTGAAGACGATATCGTTCTCAGCAACGCCTGTATATTCAACCCCGCTTTCGGACATCTCGACTGCCGGGCCCAGACGCTTTTCCTTGAAGACTACGGCTCGGGAGAACCCAGCGACACCATGGTAGACGCCCTGCTGGCCGCTGCCGCCGCGCGCGCCTTCCGCCGGGTCATCGCCATCGGCGGCGGCTCTGTCATGGATGTCGCCAAATTGCTGGCCATAGCCCCCGCGGGCAGCACTACGGATTCGCTCTTCGCGGCAAAGAATCTTCGGCAGGAAAAGGAACTCGTCATCCTGCCCACCACCTGCGGCACCGGCAGCGAAGTGACCAACATCGCCATCGTCAACCGTACCCGTCTCGGCACCAAGATGGGCATCGTCGACGACAGCCTCTATGCGCGCCATGCCGTGCTGGTGCCGGAACTGCTCGAGAAACTGCCGTATTCCGTCTTTGCCTCCAGTTCACTTGACGCTCTGGTCCACGCCGTGGAGTCCTTCCTGTCTCCGGCGGCAAGCCCTTTCACGCAAATGTTCGCCAAAGAAGCCATCCATCTCATCCTGAGCGGCTACAGCAAAATCCTGCCGGACAAGGGACGCCTGAAAGAACATCTCGGCGACTTTCTGCTGGCGAGCACCTACGCGGGGCTCTCCTTCGGAACAGCCGGTTGCGCCACGGTACATGCCCTGAGCTATCCCCTGGGAGCCGTGTTTCACATCCCCCACGGCGAGTCCAACTACGCCGTCTTTTCCGGCGTATTGCGGCATTATGAAAAACGGGGCGCAAAGGGTTTCTCCACCCTGCCGGGCATCCTGGCCCAGGAATTGTCGTGCGCTCCACGGGAAGCCCTGGATGCCCTCGACGGCATGTTGCAGGCTGTCTATCCGCGCAAAAGGCTGTCCGCATACGGCATGACGGCCGCACAGGCAAAAGAGTTCGCGGAAACCGTGCTCCGGACGCAGCAAAGACTGCTGGCCAACAGCCCGGAAAAGATAACCGCTGCCGATGCATACGCCATCTATGCCGACTTGCTGTAGAGCGTTTTTCAGGTTGAAATGCGCTCCTGGGGGCTGCTCGCCTCCCCCCCCCCCGGCAGGCCAGGGAGATGGCCACGTTGTCGGCGGGAACCGCTTGGGGGCTGCTCGCCCCCAAACCCCTCGGCAGGGGAATGATTCCCCTGCACC
>CASQEL010000173.1 GCA_949427775.1 uncultured Desulfovibrionaceae bacterium | reverse complement strand
GGACACCAGCACGCCGTCGGCGCCGTTGAGCAGCGCCCGCAGGACGAACAGCGGGTCCACGCGGCCCGAACAGGGCACGCGGATGATCCGCAGGTCAGTGGGCTGTCCGGCGCGGGCCACCCCGGCGGTATCGGCTCCGCCGTAGGAACACCAGTTGCAGAGAAAACCGACTATCCTGAGTTCTTTGCCTTTCAGCACTGGCATAGCGCGTTCACCTCCGCAAGGATCTGGTTGTCGGTGAAATGGGAGAGCTGTATGGCCCCCTGCGGGCAGGTGGACGTGCAGACGCCGCAGCCCTGGCAGACGGTTTCAATGACCTGGGCCTTGGCCTCGCCGCGTACGGTCACTTCCTGGATGGCCCCGAACGGGCAGGTACGGATGCACTTGCCACAGGCCACGCAGCGGCGAATGTCCACTTGGGCGATCTGCGGGTCGCTTTCCAGTTTGTCCTTGGCGAACAGCCCGAGCACTTTGGCCGCCGCGGCCGACCCTTGGGCCACGGAGGCGGGAATGTCCTTGGCCCCCTGGCAGACCCCGGCCAGATACACCCCGGCCGTGTTGGTTTCCACAGGCCGAAGCTTGACATGACTTTCCATGAAGAATCCATAGCCGTCGTAGGAGATGCGCAGCTTTTCGGCCAGTTGCGAAGCGCCCTTGGCGGCTTCGATGCCCACGGCCAGCACGATCAGATCGGCCTTGATCTCCACCTGCTGCCCCAGCAGCGTATCGGTTCCGCGCACCACGTACTGTCCCATGCCGTCGGGATAGATGGTTGAAACGCGTCCCCGGATGTATTCGGTGCCGTACTCCTCG
Organism: uncultured Desulfovibrionaceae bacterium; assembly: GCA_949427775.1. GTDB lineage: Bacteria > Desulfobacterota > Desulfovibrionia > Desulfovibrionales > Desulfovibrionaceae > CASQEL01. The sequence goes on along the minus strand of CASQEL010000173.1, from coordinate 4,326 downwards.
ACGGCCCGGCGCGTGAATTCGTCGTACATTTTTCCCGGCGCGCGGATGTCCATGTAGAACACGAAGGACTGCGAATCCGGAATATGGTCCTTGGTCAGCACGGCCTGCTTGGCCGTGTACATGCAGCAGAACCCGGAGCAGTAGGGCCGCCCGACGGATTTGTCGCGCGAACCCACACACTGGATAAAGACGACCTTTTTGGGTTCCCGTCCGTCCGAGGGGCGTTTGATGTGCCCGCCGGTGGGACCGGAGGCCGACAACAGACGTTCGTACTGGAGGGAGGTGATCACGTCGGGATATTTGCCGCCGCCGTATTCCCGGTACACCGTCCAGTCCATGAGATCATAGCCTGTGGCGGCCACAATGGCGCCCACTTCCTCGGTGACGATCTCGTCCCGCATTTCGTAGTTGATGGCTCCGGTGGGACAAATCTTGGCGCACACGCCGCATTTGCCCTTGAGCATCTGACGACAGTGGGCGGGGTCGATCACGGCTTTCTTGGGGATGGCCTGGGGAAAGGCGATGTTGATGGCCGTGGTGGGGCCGGTCAGTTCGTTGAACCGGTCCGGCGCTTTTTTACTGGGACATTTTTCGGTGCAGGCGCCGCAGCCCGTGCACTTGCTCCAGTCCACATAGGTGCTGCGCTTGCGGATTTTCACCGTGAAGTTGCCCACATAGCCGGAAATGTCCTCCACTTCCGAGTAGGCGTGCAACGTGATGTTGGGATGCTGGGCCACATCCACCATTTTCGGCCCCAGAATGCAGGCCGAGCAGTCCACGGTGGGGAAGGTTTTGTCCAGTTTGGCCATCTTGCCGCCGATGGTCGCCTCGCGCTCCACCATGACTACGGGGATCCCGCCGTCGGCGCAGTCCAGCGCGGCCTGGAGGCCCGCCACCCCGCCGCCGATGACCAGCACGCGCTTGTTCACGTCGAAGGCCTTGGCCTGCAGCGGCATGTTGCGGCGCAGCTTGGCCACGGCCATTTCCACCAGCTCGGTGGCTTTGTTGGTATTGGCTTCCTTGTCCTTGCCGATCCAGGAGACATGCTCGCGGATATTGGCCATTTCAAACATGTAGCGGTTCAGGCCCGCGCGTTCCACCGTGCGGCGGAAGGTGGGCTCGTGCATGCGCGGCGTGCAGGAGGCCACCACCACGCCGTCAAGCCGGTGTTCCTTGATGGCCGCTTCGATGGCCGCCTGTCCGGGTTCGGCGCAGGTATACATGAGATCCTCGGCGAGAACCACATCCGGAAACTCCAGAGCCCGCCGGGCCACGGTCGCGCAATCCACGGTGCCGCCGATATTGGTGCCGCAATGGCAGATGAAAACGCCGATCCTCATGAGTTCACCTTCCTGTCGGAAGCGTCCGTCCGGCGGGCCGCCGCCAGTTTGTCCAGCAGAGGCTGCGGGCTCACGCAGAGCTTTTCAAAACCGAGCTCCCTGGGAGAGAGCCCGAAAGCCAGTCCCATGACCTGCGTGAAATACAGGACCGGGATGTTGAATTCCGTTCCCGCCGCTTTGGCCGCCTGCCGCTGGCGCAGATCAAGATTCATCTGGCACAGGGGGCAGGCCACCACCAGAGCGTCGGCGTTCATGGTCTGGGCCATCTGCAGAATGCGACCGGACAGACGGGCCGTGACGGAACGTTCGGGAATGCCGTGCGAGGCGCCGCAACAGTCCGTTTTCAAGGGAAAATCCAGCACCTCCGCCCCGCAGGCGGCCAGGAGATTTTCCATCAGGGTGGGATTTTCCGGATCGCCGAACCGCATGATCTCCGCCGGGCGGCTCATGAGGCAACCGTAATACGGAGCCAGTTTCAGTCCCTTGAGTTTCTGGCCCGCCCGTTGGGCGATGAGATCCGTGTCGAAAACATCCCCCAGCGCCTGCATGACCGAGTAGGTCTGCGGAAACGTTTCCGCGCAGGGCTCGTCCAGCAATTCGTTGACGCGGGAGCGGAAGGCGGGGTCTTCCATGCGGTGCGCCGCGTGGCGGAGATTGGACAGGCAGGAGGGACAGGGCGTCAGGAGTTTTTCGGCCCCGAGGCGGGCGGCGATATCGAGATTGCGGGCGCAGAGGGCGGCGGAGAGTTCGGTGTCGACAGCATGGGCCGGGGTGGAACCGCAGCAGTTCCAGCCGGGAATGTCTTCCAGTTGCACGCCCAGCGCTCTGCATACGGCTCGGGTGGATTTTTCGTAATCCGCCGAAGTGCCTGTGGACGAACAACCGGGATAATAGGCGAACTTCATGGGCGTACCCCCTCGCGCTCACAGCGTTTTTTGTAACGCTCCACGATCCTGCCCACGGCTTCCGCGCCGCCGTCGGGCGCGCCGTGGGGAATGAGATCCAACTTGCGTTTGGCCAGCGCCTGCGGCGCAAGGTCCACGTCGGTGAACACCCGCAGGGAGCGCAGCATGTAGAGAGCCATGACGCCCAGTTCATAGGTGCGCCCGCAGTAGCGAACCGTGTCCAGAAACGAGAGCCAGAACTTGTTGACGCGCGGCACGGCCACACGGCCTTCACGCCGGGCCATGTGCCGCAGGGTTTCCATAACGGCGGCGACGTCGATGTTGTTGGGGCAGCGCTGGGAGCAGGTGGAACAGGAAAGGCACATCCAGAGGGATTTCGCCCCCAGAACCTGATCCTTGAGGCCCAACTGGACCCCGCGCATGATTTGATGGGCCTGCATGTCGTAGGCAAACCCGGCCGGACATCCCGCTGTGCAGTTGCCACACTGGTAACAGGATGCAACATGTTGCCCGCTTTCCGACTCCACATCCTGGATAAAGGACGGGTCGCGCGCCTGTACGAGGTTGATGACGTCCATGGTAACTCGCTGGGTTAGAGTCTTGGGAACGTTTTGCGCGCATCGATCGCAAAATGTTCTTCTCCAACAGGAATGTGCCGCAACGACACGAAATTATATATTTCTTTTAAAGATAGCCCAAATCGGCCGCTGCGTCCAGTCACAATTTTGCATTTCCCTGCAGGTGGAGGAGGCAGGCGGGTCCGAAGTTTCTTCAATGCTTTTCCCCACGTCGGGAGCGGGTGGGGAAAATGAAGCGGGGGGAGCGGAAGCACTGGCTCCGTTCCCCCCGCCGGTTCGTAATGTAGCGTCTGCCGTCGTCTATTTGTCGTCGGGCTTCAGGCCCATTTTGCTTATGCTCTGCATGCCGCCCATGGCGTTGACGGTGTTGGTGATGCCGTGCTGGGTCATCAGCAACTGGCTGTCGTAGGAGCGCAGCCCGGTATTGCAGACGATGGCCACAGGGCGATCACGGGGAATTTCGTTCATCCGGGCCCGGATTTCCTCCAGCGGAATGGCGTGCCAGTCCGGGAATTTGGCCTGTACGGCCTTGCCCGCGGCGGCGGGGCGGGCGTCAACGAAGAAGATATGGTTTTCGTCGCGGTGACGCCATTTGTCCATGAAATCCTGTCCGGTCACAGGGATGAAACGCCCGGCCAGCACGTTGTCCGCCACGTTGCCCACCGCGTTGACCACGTCCATGGCCGAGGAGAAGGGCGGGGAGTACGACACTTCCAGGTTGGAGATGTCGTCCGCGGTAGGTTGGGCGTATTGCAGCACCCCGGCGATGGCGTCGATGCGGGCCTTGAGCGCGTCGCCCGCCGGGCAGGCGCCCTGCGCGCCCAGGACGCGGCGCGTGCCGCGCTCCACTACCAGTTCCAGAGTCATCATGTTGTGCTCGGGGTAGAAATGGGCGCGATCCATTTGCTCGATGCATACGCCTTCAGCGTCGAAGCCCTCGGCCCGGGCGCGCTCCACGGTCAGGCCCGTGCCGCAGAAAGACAGACCGAAGAGCTTGACGGCCCAAGTTCCCACATAGCCCGGAAAACGGGCGTGGCCCCCGGCCAGGTTGGTGCCGATGACCCGGCCCTGGCGGTTGGCCATGGAGCCGAGCGGCAGATAGCCGAGCTTGCCGGTGATCAGATTGCGGATGGCTACACAGTCTCCTCCGGCATAAATGTCCGGGTCCGTGGTCTGCATGTGCTCGTTGACCACGATGCCGCCGAAGGCGGTCACTTCCAGTCCGGCTTCACGGGCCAGAGCGCCGTTGGGCACAAAGCCGGCGGCAAAAACGACTACCTGGGCGTCCAGCGTGCGTTTGTCCGTGACCACGCGGGCCACGCGGCCGTTTTCGCCTTCCAGGCGGAGAACTTTCTCGCCCGTTAGTACGGCGACGTTGTGCGATTCGCAATCGTGGCGGGCCATGGCGGACAGCGAAGCCGACAGCGCGCCGGGCAGAATCTGGGGCATCATTTCCACCACAGTGCATTTCACGCCCCACATGTCGGCCAGAGCAACGGCCGC
>CASQEL010000172.1 GCA_949427775.1 uncultured Desulfovibrionaceae bacterium | reverse complement strand
GGGGGGTGGGGCGGAGCCCCACATCTTTTGGAGCATTTCAACCGTGAACTGCTCTGGCCCCGCCCTGAAGGGCTTCGCTACCTCATTGCTGCCGCATGCTCCTCGCGCTCCTGTTCGGGCAGGCGCGCGACTCTGCGTTGGTCGGGCCGCATGTCCACGCCGACCCGCAGTTGCGCTCGCGGCGACGCCGTATCCAGCCCGACGGGCCACAGACGGCCCAGGGCGTTGTCCCGGTCAAAGGCCACGGGGCCGCCCGGATAGTTCACGGGCATCACCAGCGCGCCGCCGCGCTCCAGCGCGCGGAGCGAGACGACGGGAACGCCGTCATTCCCGTCCTGACAGGCCGGACAGGGCACGACGCAATGCCGCCATTCGCCCTGTTCGTCCTGTCCCCAGACGTGCCGGACGCCGGTATTGCGACAGGCCGGGCAATCGGGCCGGAAGATGCGGGCGGGATTTTTGGCCCGCCAGTCGGCCCAGGCGTTGCGAAACTCCCGGCTCATGTTCTGGGGCAGGCGTTCCAGGTCGCAAACGCGCTCGACGATGTAGGCGCACACCTCGTCGGGGATTTCCCCCACGCGACCGTACAGCACGTCGCGAATATCCTGCGTGGGGACTCCACGCCCGAACGTGGCGTAAATCGTGTGCAGCATGTCCTGAAAAATCGCGTTCGTCATGGTTGCTCCTCCATCGGCCGCGTCCCTCGCGCCGCCGCCCGCAGACGTTCCATGGCCGCGGCGGCGTCCCAGGTTTCTCCGGGGACGGCGGGCGGCGGGGCCGAGAGCCACATGGAGCGCCGCAGAAAGTTGGCGGCCTTGGGGATGTACGCGCCGCCGTCCTTGCGCCACTGGTCGCTGTCTTCCCAGGCGTCCAGCCCCTGCAACAGGCGCGGCAGGCCGGGGAGCGTCCTTTCGCGGGCCAGTTTTTTCCAGACCAGGGCGGCCTCGCCCACGGGTTCGCGGTGCGCGGCCGGGTAGGCGTTCAGGAACTCGTGAAAGCCCAGGTCCATGACGGCGGGATTCGCGGGCTCGTCATGGGCGTGGGACGCGGCGCCGGGAGCGCGGGCGGGTTCATCCGCCGCCCCGATGCCCGGTGGCTCCGGCATGGCGGCCACGGCGCGAGGATTGGTTCCCAGCGAGCGAGGGTTCGCGCCGAGAGCGCGAGGGTTGGTCCCCAGCGCCTTGGGATTCGTGCCCGTTTCACGAGGCGTCTTTTTTTCACCCGCGCAACGCCCCTCCTCGCAGGAGGGGAGGGGGTAGTTCTTATTCTCTTCTCTTCTATTCTCTTCTTTGCTCCGGAGCGACTCCGGAGCAACTCCGGAGTTTCTGCGTTTCTTTCTCGTCCATTCATCATTGTATTTCAGTATATTAGGAATATTCACAGTCAGCAAAACGTCTTCCGAACGCTTGCGTTCTTTGTGCGAAACCTCCGCGAAACTCGCGCAAAACAGCCCGATTTCGTCAGCGTTTCGCATGAGTTTCGCCAACGTTTGCGGTCTGATTCCGATCAGATTGCACCACCTCCTGACAGACAGTGTGACGGCGGTTTTGCCGTTTTCGTCCATGCCTTCCCCGACGATTTCCACCACGCGCCACCAGAACCCGTAGCCCTCCAGCCCCGCGACATCCATCAGGCGGGAGAGCTTTTCGTCGTTGGCTGATGCCGTCATATGCTTGAACCAGCGCATTATATTCCTCTCCTCATTGCCCTGAGGGCGTTTTCGCGCCGCTGCACGGGCGGTCAACAAGGTACAATGTCCCCTGCCCCGCCGCGTCCCCTGTGGCGGGCATACCGTCGGGATGACGTCGCGGACGCCCGCGACGCCATGGGGCGGACACTGCGACATCCGCCGTTGCCGCCGGGGATGCGGCTGCGGGTGGCGTGGTGGGGGTGGATTGCGTGAGGCGTTGCATGGCGGCCCGTAGCGCGTCGGCAAACTCTGATGCAACATCTCGTTGTGCGCCATTACGCAAACGGGAGATAGTGGCCGTATTCACTCCCGATTCACGCGCCAGACGTGCCGCGGAATGGCTTCCGGACTCAAAAAACAGTATGAGCTCGCTGACTATTCGTGTTTGTTTCATACCCCGATATTAACAATAAGCAATATTTTAAGTCAATACTTGTAATTATACGCAATAATACCTTCCTGTTGATTTTTCTCAACAAATGATGCTTATACTATTGTTATGGAAAAGAAATTTTTTAACGCGGTGATGAACGCCGTGCGGGACGGCGTAAAAAAATATGGCAGCGCGGCAGCTCTGGCTGCCGCTTCCGGAGTATCCCCGGCCAATATCAGTTATTGGCTCTCGGGAAAAAGATCCCCCCGTCTGGTTGAAATATCTCCCATTCTGGATTTGCTGGGCATTAATGCCGCCGCTCCGGACTCTGAGGCATCGCGCGAGGTTTGCTTCGTCAACTCTAAAGTGGTTCCCGCCGGAGAATACGCCGCGCCGCCTGTGGCGGAGGACTACATTGCCGCGCCGCTGGTGGGCGAAGTGGGGGCCGGGCCGGGCTATCTGCCCGAAGACGAAATAAAGAGCTGGTTTCTGGCCTACAAGCACCTGCCCGCCATACGCTACCGCCGCAACCTGATCGCCGTGGAGATCGGACGCAATTCCACCTCCATGCAGCCCACGCTGAACCCCGGCGACATCGTGCTGGTGGACCGTGACGACCGCGACGTGCAGTACCCCGGTCACATGATGCTGGTCATGGAACCGGACGGCGCGGGGATGATCAAGCGCGTCAGCGTGGAACAAAAGGACGACGGCGATTTCCGGCTGACGTTTTACAGCGACAACGGCGCAAAATGGCCGCCCATGATTTACAGCCTGAAAAACGATTTTTATGACGATTGGGACAAGGCCATCGTGGGCCGCGTCATCTGGGCGTGGGCGGATGTGCGGGAGAAATAACTTCCCCGGTGTACCAAAATATGTCTAAATCCGGCTGGGGAATGCCATGAATCCGACAGACTACCTGACCGTACTCAACATTCTGGCGGCTTTTTTGGGTGTACTGTTTGTCATTTTCACCATCATTGAATGGCAAAGACTACGCCGTATTCGCAATGATTTTTCCATGTTCGAACAGCGCATACGGGAGCAAAACCACCGCGCCATGAAGGCCGCTCACCGGGTCATATCCAGCTACGCCGTCAAGAACGTTGACGAACGCATTTCTCTGCTGGAATCGGCCGCAACGACCTGCCCCTCCGCTTTCAATGTCTTTAACGCGCCTGGATATGCCTATCTGGAAAAGGGGGAACAAGCCCGCGCCTGTGACGCCTTCCGCAAGGCTGTTGAACAGCATCCGGACGACAAGGCCGGGTATTGCGACCTTGCTTATGCCTATCTTGCCGGGCAAGAGGAAGGCCTTGCCGTGAACTGCTTCCGCAAGGCTGTTGAGGTGGACGCTTCCGCCGCCGCTGATCTGCGACAGGATCCGCGTCTTGCCTCTCTGTTACCCAGAATTCCCTGTTAATACGCGGCAGCCCCTGGAACAGCGCATCTCCCCGCCCCTCTCCGAGGGGCTTTTTTTTCGCCCGCGGACCGGGCCGCCGTCACGCCGAAATTCGGGCGTGATTTTTTTGTAAACTCGATATTGCGTTTTGACAATAAATTTCTTGATTTTTAATTGCTAATTGTCAATACTGTCTTTGCCAACGGGGACGAGCGGCGAACACGGGCCACGGCCCGGAGTAGCCGCAGGCTCGAAACCGGAGGCGCCCCCACAAGTACCGAGCACGGCAACGCGCATGCGGTCAGGGCTGAGGGCGGACGCCCGATGACGCCGGGATGCAGCGGGAAGCGACGCGACGGCAGGGAAGGGGCGGAATATGAGTACAGGCCGGCCCGGCAGGAAGGGGCACCCGCAAAAATGGCCTCGCGCGTCGAGGCAGGCTGAAAGGCGGCGGGCGATGGCTGCGAGAACGCCACGGGGCCAGGAGGCATAACGACCAGTCCCCGAAACCATATACAAATTTCGTTTCTGACAGCCCGTGAGCCACGAGACTCGCGGGCTGGATTGGAGCGGAAAATCGGAGGTAAAATTTTTCTAATATACCGTTTTGACTGAGCATTGCACATATCATTCAGACTGTGCTATTATCTTTCTACATTATAAAAAGTTAATAAATTCAGACAAAAATATATAAAGGGGGTGTCGAATGTCCAGCAATAGCGCTAAAAAAATACTTTCTAGCTACTGGGATGACGGAAGCGTCCCCGTAAACCCTACCTATATAGCTGCGCAGATGGGCGTACTTGTGCTGGCAGATCCCCGGCTTGATGGGAGTGGACATTACAAGCCTGAGGGGTGGGAAGGAAAGCCGCTGATTACATATAGCCCCTGTGAGCACCCGGTACGGCAACGTTTCACCATAGCGCATGAACTTGCGCACCATGTTTTGGGTCATGGCGAACGGAATAGGGACACCCCAGAGCAATTTTCCATGTCCTACCACGACCCCAAGGAAATCGAAGCGAACAAGTTTGCCGCGGAACTCCTTATGCCGACAGATGTCATCAACGCGGCTATCCGTGTACGCGACATAAAGGATTTGGAAAAACTGGCAAAAGTGTTCGGCGTTTCCAAGGCCGCTATGAAATTCAGATTAAAGGAACTTGGATATGTCGTCCGCTAGTCCTTCAGAGGATCTTTCGCAAGACCCGTCCCCTGACGATATCATCAGGGAATCACCCGACAGCGCCACAATATTTGATACCCAGCGTCTATGGATGCGACGCTGGATTTTCTGGGCCGCGCTTGCAGTTTGCAGCATTTTGTATCTGACTTTTTTGGGTATGGTTGCATTCTTCATATGGGATAGCGATATGCGTATTGCCATTCTTGCCCATCCTCATTTGATGACCCTGCTGCTGGCGCTGCTGATTATCCCCTCTTTCATCCTCTGGGGGATAGTCCGTTCCGTGTATAAATTGGATCAGGAGTCAGAAAGTTTGACTTCTGTAATCGGAAAATGCCTTCAGGAGTGGATCAAGGCACACCCGTTGCGATGATGGAAGAAAGAGAATCCTCCGGGCGGTTCTTTGGAGCCGCCCTTTTTTTTGCCTCACGGCATGTTTCGCGCCCTGGTCCAAACGCCGTCCAAGCGCGGTTCCCCGGCATTACGGGTG
>CASQEL010000171.1 GCA_949427775.1 uncultured Desulfovibrionaceae bacterium | reverse complement strand
GACCGAAGCTGCGAAATTTTTTCCCCACGTCCGGGCTCAGGGGATTGAGGTTCAGATCCCCGGCCGGGGCCAGATCCAGATTGACGCCCAGGGCCGCCATTTCCAGCCCCATGCGCCGGGCCGCCACATGGGTGGCGTCCACCGTGCCCATTCCCAGCCTGGCGGCCGCCGCCGCGCCTTCAAAGCCTTTTTTGGGGTGCAGCACCTGCACGAAACCGCCCTCCTGGGCCACGGCGATGAACAGCGGCGGTTGTCCGCCCTCCCGGGCCGCCCGTTGCAACTGGGCCGTGAGCACGCGAACCTGCGGCGGAGAAACCACGTTGCGCGCCCGCAGCAATACGCCTCCGGCATGTCCCAGGCGCAGGCTTTCCAGGATGGGGGCATTTCGCGGCAAATCCGTTCCCTCAAAGCCCACCAGCAGCATCTGCCCGACCAGGGCTTCCAGGTTGGGCGGAGTTTCTGTTGTTTTCCCGGACGCGCCGATTTCGGGCGTTTCGGGACGCCGGGGCGTGCCGCGCTCCGGCGCGGCGGGCTGGGGCACGGATGGCGACGGAGTCGCGTCTCCGTCCAGCGGCATGCCCGGCGCGGCGCGGTTCAGGGGCCGCTCGAACACCTTCATGTCTTCCGGCGTCACTTCCGTGCCCGGAAAGCCCGAGGGATCGCCCAAAGGAATGCGTGGGACAGGAACGGGTTTGGCGGTACGGCGTCCGGAACCGGGCAACGACCGGAAAAAATTCCCCACATTGTCCGGGGCCGTGTTGCCCGCCGCGCCGCCATCGGGCAACGACGACGGCGGCAGAGACGGCGCCGCGGCCAGGGCCGCTCCGCAGACGACGCACCAGCACAGCAGCGCCGCGCACAGCCGAAAAAAAACGCGCCGCCTCACTCTGCGATCCGCTCGGTGATGCCGGGAACCAGCTGGCAGCAGACCCGGATGTCACGTCCGCCCCGGCCCCGGTCGTCCAATGTGGCGAACAACGCGGCCTCCGTAACCTCCACGGCGGCCTCGGCCGCGCCGTCATAGCATTCGGCGGCCAGATGTTCGCGCAACAGCCGCAGAGCTTCGGCGCGGGCCGCGTCCAACGTGTACGTTCTGTCGATGCGCCGTTCCACATTGAGCGCGGGCGCCCGCAATATCCCGCGCCCGCTGTCGGCCAGCACTTCCAGCCCGGCCGTGGGCAGCGTCAGAGCCGCGCCCACGGCATTGGCCACATCGGCGCGGGGCGGCACGATGACCGGCAGTTCCAGCGCGCTCTCCAGCAGGGGACGCGCCAGCGCCGCCGGGCCGCCCACCAGCCAGGCCCGCGCGGGACGCACGCGACGATCCTCCAGCAACGCGGCCAGCGTGTAGACGGGCTGCGCGTTGACGCGCTCCAGCAATTCCCGCGCCGCCGCCATCACTGTATCCACGGCGGTCCGGGCCGCCGTCCGGGCCAAAACGCTCGGCTCCATCCCGTGTTCGCGGGCCACATCGGCCACGCCCTGTCGGGAGGCCGCCGCGTCGCCCGCCGTGTCTCCACCGAGACAATTGAGGGCGTCCAGCAAGGTGGCCCGTTCTCCGCCGAAGGCCCGGGCCGGGCCTTCCCGTCGCGGTCCCACCAGTACCGCCCCGTCGCGCACGGACAGCAGGGAATCGCCCCCCACGCCCACGGACACGGCCGCCAGGGACCGCACCAGGGTCCGGCGTCCGCCCAGCACCATGCCGTTGCGGTCCACCACCGGGGAGCCGTCGGCGTACAGGGCGATATCCGTGGTCGTGCCGCCCATATCCAGCAACAGGCCGTCCCCGGCCGTGTCGCACAGGGCCATGACGCCCATGACGCCGGCCGCCGGACCGGACAAAATGGATTCCACGGGCCGCCGCCGCGACGCGCCCAGCGGCACGGCGCCGCCGTCGGCCTTGAGCAGCCGAACCGGAGCATGTATGCCCGCGTCGCCCAGCGCCTGTTCCACGGCGTCCAGAAACGCGTTGTGCAGCCGCCACACGGCGGCGTTATAATAGACGGAAGCGATGCGCCGAGGAAAATTGAGCTGCCCGGAAACCAGATGCCCCCGGCACACGCAGTCGCACGACGACTCCAGCACCGTGGCCATGGCGTCCTCATGGGCCGGGTTGCGCGGAGAAAATTTGCCCGCCACGGCGAAGGCCCGCACTCCGGCATCCCGCCAGCGGGCGGCGGCCTTTTTCAGGGCGGCCATGTCCGGCGGCGTCACCTCCACGCCCCTATGGTCCAGCCCTCCGTCCACCACCTGGACGAAATCTCCGATGCCGAAACGCGCCGGCGACATTCCCGGTCCGGCGGAGAGCGCCAGCCCCACGGGGTCGGTGCGTCCCTGCACCACGGCATTGACGGCCAGGGTCGTGCCCAGGGTGACCCGTTCGATGCGCGTCCGATCCGGATCGGGAGGCAGCGCCGCCAGGACGTCGCGTACCGTTCCCGGCAGATCGTCGTGCCGGGTGGGCACCTTGACCGCAACCAGAATTTTTCCCTTTGCAACAATCACAGCGTCGGTATGCGTACCGCCCGCGTCAATCCCCAGATACATGGCTCACCTCACGCTTCCTTCAATCCCCCCCAAACGCCCCGGACAACGGCAACGCGCCTCCGTCCGTCGCGAATGCGGAAGACCTGCCGTCAAGGTAGCCTCCGCCCCCGCGAATGACAAGCGGCGACTCGCGCCGGAAACCGCCTTGCGGGATATTCGACAGATGATAGGATACGGTATCCTGCGCCAATCTCCGGCAGGCGGTAGAAGCACCAGCTAGGAAGTAGTCATGCCGGAAGAAATTGTCCCATAATTGCGGATAATATCAAATTTTTCATCCCCACGCGGCTTCATTTCCCCACCCTGATCGCGCCTTCCCGCCCCCTTGACCGCCGCGACCTGTTTCCAGTAGATTTTAGGGCTTGCACATATCAAGCCCCGCATCCGCGGAACGCGGCACGAGGACAAACACACGAGGTGGGTCATGCAGAAAACGGAATTCATCTGGTTTGACGGCAAAATGGTACCCTGGGAGCAGGCCAACGTCCATGTTCTCACGCACGCTCTCCATTACGGCAGCGCCATTTTCGAAGGTATCCGCGCCTATAAATGCGCCGACGGAACATCGGCGGTCTTCCGGCTGGAGGATCATACCAAACGCCTGCACAATTCCGCGAAAATTCTGCAGATGCATCTGCCCCACAGCGAAGACGTCATCAACAGGGCCATTATCGAAACCCTCCAGGCCAACAAACTGGCCGAAGGCTACATCCGCCCCCTGTCCTTTGTGGGGGACGGCGAAATGGGCGTCTACCCCGGCGGCAATCCGGTGCGCACCATCATAGCCGTCTGGCCCTGGGGCGCGTACCTCGGCCCCGAAGCCCTGGAAACGGGCATCCGCATCAAGACCAGCTCCTTTGCCCGGATGCACGTCAACACGCTGATGAGCAAGGCCAAGGCCGCGGGCAACTACGTCAACTCCATCCTGGCCAAGATCGAAGCCAAAGCCGACGGCTACGACGAGGCGTTGATGCTGGACGTCAACGGTTTCGTCTCCGAAGCCACGGGCGAAAATGTGTTCATCGTCCGTGACGGGATCATCAAAACCACCCCCTGGACGTCCATCCTGGGCGGCATCACCCGCGATTCCGTCATGAAGCTGGCCGCCGATCTGGGCTATACGGTGCAGGAGCAGCAATTCACCCGCGACGAAATGTACATCGCGGACGAAGCCTTCTTCACCGGCACCGCCGCCGAACTGACGCCCATCCGCGAGGTGGACGGCCGCACCATCGGCGCGGGCAAGGCCGGGCCGGTGGCCAAACACCTGCAACAGGAATATTTCAAAATCGTCAAGGGCGAAAATTCCAAGTACGCGTCCTGGCTGCACCATTACACCTTCTAAACGGAAGCATGTTCCCACGGCGGACGCCCATTCCGGCAGGATGGCGCATCCGCCGCGCAACAGTTTTTTATGAAAAATATCTCTCTTGCCGCACGCTACCGCCCCCAGACTTTTGCCGAGGTCGCCGGGCAGGACATGGTCACCACGGTGCTCTCCCGCGCCGCCGCCGAGGATCGGGTCGCTCCGGCGTATCTGCTCAGCGGCACGCGGGGCGTGGGCAAGACCACCATTGCCCGCATTCTCGCCAAAGCGCTGAACTGCGTGCACGCTCCCGGCCCGGAGCCGTGCAACCAGTGCGATCAGTGCCGCAAGATCACCCTGGGTTCCCATGTGGACGTCACCGAAATCGACGGCGCGTCCAACAACAGCGTCGAAGACGCCCGCGCCCTGCGCGAAAACATCGGCTATGCGCCCATGGAAGGCCGGTACAAGGTCTTTATCATCGACGAAGCGCACATGCTCTCCCGCAGCGCCTTCAACGCCCTGCTCAAAACCCTGGAGGAACCGCCGCCGCGGGTGGTCTTCGTCTTCGCCACCACCGAGGCGCACAAGTTTCCCATCACCATCGTCAGCCGCTGCCAGCACTTTATCTTCAAACGGCTGCCGGAGGCCGGGCTGACGGCCCACCTGACGCGTGTGCTGCGGCAGGAGAACATCCCCTTCGACGAGGGGGCCGTGCGCCTGCTGGCCCGGCGCGCGGCGGGCAGCGTGCGCGACGCCATGTCCCTGCTGGGACAGACCCTGGCCCTGGGCGGCGACGCCCTCACCGTCGAAGCCACCCGCAACGTGCTGGGACTGGCCGGGCAGGAACTGTTCGCCCGCCTGCTGGACGCCCTGGCCGGACAGGACTGCGTCGCCGTCATCACGCTGCTGCGCGAATTGCTGGATCAGGGGGTGGACATCGGCTTTTTCCTGCGCGAACTCGCCGGGCTGTGGCGCACCCTTTTTCTATTGCGCCAGGCGGGCGAGGCCGTACTGCCCGCGCTGGAACTGCCCGAGGACGAGGCCCGGCTCCGGCTGGCCCAGGCGCCCCGTTTTTCTCCGGCCCATATCCACGCGGCCTGGCAGATGACGCTGGACGCCCAGCGCCGGGTCATCCACAGCCCGGAACCGGCGGCGGCCCTGGAACTGCTGCTGCTCAACATGGCCCTGCTCCCGCGCCTGCTGCCGCTGGATCGTCTTCCCGCGCAAGGCCCATCCCCGGACAACGGAACACCCCCGCCGCCCACGCCCGCCGCCGCTCCGCCTCAACCGGCGAGCTCGTCTCCGCT
>CASQEL010000170.1 GCA_949427775.1 uncultured Desulfovibrionaceae bacterium | reverse complement strand
GCCGCCGATGCGGGAGGCCAGCGCGGCGCTTGGAGCCGCTCGCGGATTATCGGCAATGGTGGGCGCCAGCAGCGGGGCCCGCCCCGCCAGAGCATGCAGGGACGGGAGCATGTTTTCCAGATTTTTGTCCGCCAGACAGGAAAAAATAACCGCGCCGGGAGTGATGCCGTCATCTGCCAGAGCCGCCCGCAGCGACGCCATGCCGTGCGGATTGTGCGCGCCGTCCAGAATGATGTCGGACGGCGTTTCCGCAAAAGCTCCGGGGCGCCCTCCGGGGGCGGATACACGTTGCAACCGCCCAGGCAGAAAAGCTTTCCGCAGGCCGAGTCGCACGGCGTCGGGCACGGGTTCCGGCCAACCGCAGCGTTGTGACAGCGTCACCCAGGCGGCCAACGCCAACAACGCGTTTCCGCGTTGGTGCGGTCCGGCCAGTCCCAGGGGCGCTCCTGAAGGCAGCGCGGCCACAGCCTCCGCATGTTGCAGCAACGCTCCTTTGTCCCGCGCAGCGCGGCTCAGGCAGGCGTCGACTTCGGGCCGTTGCGCGCCGGTCAACGCCGGGACGCCGGGACGCATGGCGCAGGCTTTGTCCGTGGCGATGGCCGCCGGCGTTGACCCCAGTACGGCCTCATGATCCATGCCTATGGGCGTAAAGCAAACCACGTCGGCGCTTACCGCCGTCGTGGCGTCCCAATGTCCGCCCAACCCGGCTTCCAGTACAGCGACGTCCACACCGGCTTCCGCAAACGCCAGCACGCCCAGCACGGTAAGAAATTCAAAATAGGTCAACCGCGGTTCCGCCTGCCGGACACGGCGGGCCAATGCCGGCCAGCAACGGGGCGGCAAGGGCATGCCGTCGATACGGATGCGCTCGCAGGGCGATATGAAATGCGGCGATGTATACAAGCCTGTTTTTTTCCCGTGGGCCATGGCCAGCGAGGCCAGAAACGTGGCGGTCGAGCCTTTTCCGTTGGTCCCTACGATCTGCGCCACACGAAACGGAGGCCGCTCCAACCCCAGCGCCCGAAGCCCGCGCGCCATCCGTTCCAGCGTAAGATCCATATGGAACATGCCCAGCGCGTTCAAATGACGCATAACGTCGTCGTATGTGGTAAACATCTTTTTATTCTGCCAGAGAGACGGCGCGTTGTCAGCCGTTCCCCGGCGGCATGAAAAAATTTTACGGCACGCCTCGCCCTGTCGGCATTCTTTTTGCTGTACTCCCGCCCACAGCATGATGCGGCAAGTTTTACCTGTCGTACTATACATACGTGAAATGGGGGTAAGATTATGCTTATAGACGGTTTCAGCCCGATACAGGGCATCTCCGCCCTGTCGGAAACGGAACAGCGGCGGCGTCAGAGAAAAGCACCCTCCCCATCCGGAGCTTCTTCAGGCGGCGATACCGTATCTTTTTCACAGGAAGCCCTGGATCTGGCGGCCAAAATGCTGGAACGCCAGACACAGGCGGTGTCGCAGGCATTGCGGGAAGGAAAAGACGGGCAAACGGAGAATCTGCTTACCTCCGCGCGAACGGCAGACGCTTCCGTTGCTTCCTCAAAAAATGATGATGCCGAAGCCTTGGGAAAAAAATTCCGTTCCTACCTGCGCGAATACGGCGTGGGGGGAGCCGAGAATTCCGGCGATGCTGACAAAAGCGCCGCCTCCCGGGGGGGCGTCGAGTCATCGGATGATACGCAAGAAAGCACCGCCGATCAGATAGCCAAGCTGGAAAAACGGATCAAGGATCTCATGGAGGAGTTGGTCGATGTGCTGTCCGGAGATCTGCCGGAAGTCGCCAAGCAGTCTCGCGCCACGCAACTCCAGAAAGAGATCGAAGATCTGATGAGTCAACTGACGGCTCTCAAACGCGGCGAGAAAGACGAACAGGCCGTGGCGATGGCGGAACGACAGGAGCAACCTCAAAGTCGAACCGGCACTCGAAGCAGGAAAGGTTAGGTCAGCCCTCATTTGACGTATGCGCAGACACGGGTCAAATACCGTCCATGTACAGTGCTGACAGGAAAGTCCCATGATTCTCGGACTCGGCATAGACGTAGTGGAGCTGGCGCGCATTCGCGCCTCTCTGGAACGCTTCGGCACACGGTTTCTGGAGAAAATTCTGACCGGGGAGGAGCTCCGGGAACTCCCGGCCGTACATCCCGTGCCCTTTGTGGCCGCTCGATTCGCCGCCAAGGAAGCCGCCGTCAAGGCTCTGGGCACGGGGTTCGCGCACGGCATCACGCCGCGGCATGCCGGCGTGCGCAAGCTGCCTTCCGGTCGGCCGGAACTCCTGCTGCACGGCCCTGCCGCCGAAAAGGCCGCCGCTTTGGGCGTTCAGCGGTTCCATTTGTCCCTCACCCACGGACGCGAAACGGCGGCTGCTGTCGTCGTGCTGGAGACGCTGCCATGACCCGGGACTTCTCTTGCGGGCTGTCGCCCACTTTCCCCGCGCGGTCCGCCGCTAATTCTCCGTCCCCGTTGCTCTCCCTGCCGCCCCTGCCCACCCCGCAGGAAATGCGCGATTGGGATCAAGCCGCCGTTGCCCTGGGGACTCCTGAAATGGTGCTTATGGAAAATGCCTCTCGCGAAGCCTGCGCCGTGCTGCGCCAATGCCGGGGCGACCTGCGCGGTCAACGGGTGCTGTTGTTCATGGGCAACGGCAACAACGGCGGCGACGCAGCCTGCCTGGCCCGCCACCTGCTGGACGCGGGCGCTCTGCCGCTGGTGCTGCATACCCGTCCGTTATCGCACTGCCGTGGCGTGACGGCGCGACACGTGCGTCTCTCCCGTGCCTGCGGCGTACCTTTCGCCCTGCTGCCCCGGCGCGATGCCCGCCCCAACAGTCAAGGCGGCCTCTGCTGGGAGTGCGTGGCCGGGTCGGAGTGGCGGCGTTCCCCCGTTCTGGTGGACGGCCTGCTGGGCACGGGCTTCACAGGCGAACTGCGCGACTCTTTGGCCGGACTCATCCGGCAGATCAACACCTGCCGCGACCATGCCTTCCTTCTCGCTCTGGACGTGCCTTCAGGTCTGGATGCGACCACGGGACGCCCCTGCCCCACAGCCGTCAGAGCCCACGCCACAGTGACCTTTCAAGCCGCCAAACCCGGCCTCTGTCTGCCGGAAGCACAGGCGTTCACCGGTACGCTCCATGTCCGGAACATCGGGATTCCCCTGTGCGTCCGGCCAGCGCATGCCCCTTCTTTCCGTCTGCTGGTCCGTTCCTGCGCTGCCCTGTTCCCGCCCGCGCCGCCTTCGGCATACAAGAACGCCTTCGGCCACACGCTGATCCTGGGCGGCGCGCCGGGCCTCAGCGGAGCGGCGCATCTGGCCGCCCGCGCGGCGTTGCGGATCGGAGCCGGGCTGGTCAGCGCCGCCGCCCCGAAGGGCATGGGCGCGGAGATCAAAAATGGCTTGCCAGACATCATGCCCCCCTCTCTGGGCGAGGGATCGGACTGGCCCACGCGTCTGCCCGAATCCCTGAAACAACTGGCCCAACATTGCACGGCTCTGGCTGTAGGCCCCGGCCTGGGGCGCACTCCGCGCGCCGCCGCATTGCCGGAATTGCTGCTGGCGCTGCCCCACCGACCACCCACAGTATGGGACGCCGACGCCCTTTATGCGATCCGGAATCACAAAGAGGTTTTGAGAAGCCGTTTATGCCCTGGGCGGCGCGCCGGAATTACTGGAGCAGCTTTCCCCCGAGGATGTGCTGACGCCTCATCCCGGCGAAGCCGCCCGTCTGCTGGGCATCGACGCGCGGGCTGTACAAGCGGATCGCGTGGGTGCGTTGCGGGAACTGGCCTCGCGCACTCCGGCCCTGTGCGTGCTCAAAGGCGCGGGCACGCTGCTGCTCCGCCACGGTGGCCCCATAGGCCTGTCCCCCTATGACGCGCCCAACCTGGCTGTGGCCGGTTCCGGCGATGTTTTGGCCGGTTGTCTGGCCGGGCTGTTGGCCCGGGGAGCAAACGCCTCGTCCGCTGCGGCGCTGGCGGTGGTGCTGCACGCCGAAGCGGGGCGTGCACTGGCCGAAGATTACCCATACAGGGGCAATACCGCCGCACAAATCGCCGACGCATTGCCCGCCGCCGTCGCTTTGCTGCGCGACGCGACACCCCCGGAGAGCCGCTTATGAAGACTTTTACGCTGTCCACCCTTGAAGACACGATCGGTTTCGGCCATGCCCTGGCCGAAATGCTGTGTGCCGCGCCGTCCTTGCGTGTCCTGCTGCTGTACGGCCCTTTGGGCAGCGGCAAGACGACCCTCGTCGGAGGCTTGGTGCGTGCCCTGCCGAACGGAGATTTGGCGGAAATTTCCAGTCCCAGCTTCACTGTCTGCAATCACTACCCCACTACGCCGCCGGTGCTGCACTGCGATCTGTACCGATCCGGAAGTGCGCTGCCGGACGAAATGCTGGACGCTCTGGACGACGACGCCACCATCACCATTGTGGAATGGGCGGAACATATGCCGCCCGACGTCCTGCCGGAAGATTTTCTGGACATTCGGCTGCAAGCGTGCCATGAAAAAAGATCGGTTACGATTGAGCCTCATGGGAGTTCGGCCCGTGCCGCTCTGGAGTATCTTGCCTGAAGGGACACTGCGGAATACCCCGGCGGGAACGAGGACCTTTTCCCTTGAACAAACGGCCGAACAAAGCCGTGATGGGGCAACCGAAAGGCGTTGAGCGTGGCCGAATGACATCGCGCGCAAAGGAATCGAACCGTACAGATATGGAAAGCACGCGGATACCTGCGTGTGAAGGCGGGGTGGAACCATGCTCCCGCCGCTGCCGGAGCGCAGCGTCCCCGAATCGGCAGACTGGTGCGAAAATGTTGTTGGGACTGCAACACGACGATTGGATACGACAATGAAAATCCTCGTACAAAAGTTCGGTGGAACGTCCGTCGCCAACCTGGAGTGCATGAAGAAAGTGCGCGAAAAGGTGCTGGCCGGACTGAGCCGGGGGTACAAGATGGTGGTCATTCTTTCGGCCCGCGCCGGGGAGACCAACAGGCTTCTGGCCCTGGCCGACGAATGGTCCAAAACGCCGGATCCGGCGGAGTGCGACTCCCTGGTATCCACAGGCGAACAAGTTTCCATATCGCTCTTCAGCATGTTGCTGAAGGATGCGGGAGTGCGCGCCCGTTCCCTGCTGGGGTTCCAGATCCCCATC
>CASQEL010000169.1 GCA_949427775.1 uncultured Desulfovibrionaceae bacterium | reverse complement strand
GGTATAGTCCAGCAGAAAAACCCCGCAACACGTCGCGCCGGCGCCGCTCCCCGCCAGACGCGCCAGACAGGCGGTCGTTTCCGCAAGGTCGGCGCAGGCCCGCAGCTCCGCCGCCCGTGTCGTGTTCGACGTGGCGTCGGGTCTCATAATCGGGGCTCCAGCGCGCAGGAAAACGCGCCGTCGGCCGCGTCCAGACGCACGCGCAGGCGCTTGGGACCGCCGGAGCCGTCCGGGAGTGAGGCCAGCAGGGTCGTGGCCATGCGGGGGAGCAGGTGGCCGTTGATGATATGATCGATGTTGCGCGCGCCGGTGTCCACGGCGCTGCACGAGGCGGTGATGCTCTCGACCACGGCGTCGTCCCAGATCAGGGGGATATGGTGCCGTTGCTGCAGGCGGTCGCTCACTCGGGCGAGCTTCATTTCCGTGAGCTCGCGCAGAATTTCCTTGGGGATGGCGAGGTACGGCACCACGGTCATGCGCCCCAGCAGGGCCGGGCGGAAGGTTTGGCTCAGCATCGGTTGCAGAGCTTCGCGCAGCATCAGGGGGTCGGGGGCCTCGTTTTCCTCGCACAGGGCCGTCACGATGTCGCTGCCCAGATTGGAGGTCAGGAAAATCACCGTGTTGCGGAAGTCCACCTCACGGCCTTCGCCGTCAGCCAGCACGCCCTTGTCGAACATCTGGTAGAACAGATGCAGGATGTCGGGGTGGGCCTTTTCCACCTCGTCGAAGAGCACGGCGGAATAGGGCTGGCGGCGCACGGCCTCGGTGAGACGGCCCCCCTCGCCGTAGCCCACGTAGCCCGGAGGCGATCCGATGAGCCGGGAAATAGTATGTTTTTCCTGAAATTCAGACATGTTGATACTGATCAACAGGCGTTCGCCGCCGAACAGGGCATCGGCCACGGCCAGGGCCGTTTCGGTCTTGCCCACGCCTGAAGGCCCCACCAGCAGAAAGATGCCCGTGGGCCGGGTGGGGCTGTTGAGTCCCGCATGGGCGGACAGAACGGCTTTTTCAATGACCTCCAGCGCATGATCCTGGCCCTTGATCCGGGCGCGCAGATTGGCCCCCAGTTGCGACAGGCACGCGCCGCCTCCGCCGTCCAGTTTGCCCGCCGGAATGCCGGTCCATTCTGAGACGATGGAGGTCACCAGCTCAGGGCTGACCTCATGGAACACCAGGGGCGCGTCCCCCTGAATACGGCGCAACTGCCCGGCCAGCGCCTCGGAGGAAACGCCCGTGTCGACCGCCGCGTCTTCCGCCACTCCGTCACTGTCCGTCGGGGGCGCGGCGGACTCGCCGTCGGCCGCGGCGTGCTCGGCGGCCCGGCGCTCCAGAATGGCTTCCACCATATCCAGTTCGCGCCGCCATCGGGCTTCCATGTCCGCCGCCCGGGCGGCCACGTCCTCGCAGTGACGGCGCAGGGCCGCATGGCGGTTTTCGCTTTCCCGGACATCCTCCATCGGAATGCCGGTGCGGCGATCCCGCTCCAGGGCGTCCAGTTCACGGCGGGCCGAGGCCAGCTCTTCTTCCAGGGCCGCCAGAACGGCGGGCCGGGCCCCCAGGCTGACCTTGACCTTGGCGCAGGCCGTATCCAGCACGTCGATGGCCTTGTCCGGCAACCGGCGTCCCGTGATGTAGCGTCCGGCCAGTTCGGCCGTGCGGATCACCGCGTCGTCGCGCACGTAGACGTGGTGGGCCTGCTCATAGTGGGGCACGATGCCGCGCAGGATGGTCACCGTGTCTTCCAGCGAGGGCTCGTCCAGCTTGACCAACTGGAAGCGCCGGGCCAGGGCCGCGTCCTTTTCGAAATATTTCTTGTATTCGCTCCAGGTGGTGGCGGCGATGGTGCGCATCTCGCCGCGCGCCAGGGCGGGTTTGAGCAGGTTGGCGCTGTCGCCGCCGCCCGCCGCGCCGCCGGAGCCCACCAGGGTATGGGCCTCGTCGATGAACAGGATGGTGGGCACGGGCGCGGCCTTGACCTCGTCAATGACCGCCTTGAGGCGGCGCTCGAATTCGCCCTTGACGCCGGCTCCGGCCTGGAGACGGCCCATGTCCAGGCCCACGATGCGCACGCCCTTGAGGGCGTCGGGCACTTCGCCCCGCACGATTTTCAGGGCCAGCCCTTCCACCACGGCGGTTTTGCCCACGCCGGGGTCGCCCACCAGAATGGGATTGTTTTTGCGGCGGCGGGCCAGGATGTCGATGACCATGCGGATTTCCGGACCGCGGGCGAACACCGGATCGGTCTTGCCGTCGCGCGCGTCCTCGGTGAAGTCCACGGCGTACCGGGCCAGGGCGTCGGCCGGAGTTTCGGCCGGAGCGGCCGCCCGGTCCGGACGCCGTTCCTCTTCCAGCCCCTGGAGCAGCCGCAGGAGTTCGTCGGCGGAAATGTCCCTGAGTTCCGCGTAAAAGGGCAGCAGCGCGTAGCGCACGGGGTTGCGCAGCAGGGCCAGCACCAGCGCGCCCACGGAGATGTGTTCCCGCCCCAGATCCAGCGTGGTCAGCAGATAGGCCTCCTGAAGCAGCTGATACAGCAGGGGGGAGAAAGTGGGGCGTCCCGTATGGCGTCCCGCGGAGAGCCTTTTGCTCACCAGCTCGCGCAGGGTATCCGGGTTGCGCTCGAACTGAAGCAGAATGTCCCGCATGTCGTCGAGGGGCAGCAGGCATTCCATATAGTCGTCGATGGCGATCTCGTAGCCGCCACGCGCGGCGCAGTTGACGGCGGCCTGCTCCAGGGCGTCCCGGCAGGGCCTGTCCAGGGCTTCTATCAGGGCGGCAAGACTGACGGTGGACATATCACAACTCCCTTTCAAAGATGACGCTGCCCTCATTCCGCGGCGGCAACGCGGCCGCGCGCCGTCTTCAGGCGCGGGCGTCCGTGTTCGCGGCCGCCGCAACGCTGTGGCGTCGCAACCTCAAACCGCTCTATGGTCGGTTTCCAGCACCACGATGCCGTCGCCGCCTTCTCCGGCCCATACGGACCAGCCCAGGCGGCATTCGTTGCCCGCCTCCAGACGCCAGGGCCGGACGGCGTCGGGCCGGAGGCGCAGTTCCAAATCAAAATCCAGGCGTGAACGCAGGGCGAATTTGACGAGGGTCTGCATTTCCTCGAAATAGCCGCCGCAAGGAAGAAAATCGTTGAAGCGCTCCCAAGACAGTTCCGTCACCCGGATACGGAATTTTCCCGTCTGATCGGGCATTTCCTCGCCCAGAATGAAATCCCGCCCCAGACGGCGGTTGGCCGTGCCCAGGCGGGTACGCTGATCGTCCGGTACGGAAATCCAGCGTCGGATGCAGGGCACGATGGCGATGTGCTCATGGGAAAAGTAGTGACGCAGAATGCTTTCCAGCGAGCCCGCCGATTCGCCGTTGAAGGCGATGAGCCCCATATAGGCCATGAGCCGGGACCAGTTGAGGTTTTTGGCCCGCCGCAGATCCGCGTGCCCCAGGCCGATGAACCCGAAGAAGCGGTCGGACAGCGTGTCCGCGGCGCCGGCCCGGTACCGCGCGTAATAGCGGTACTTGCGCCAGGACTGGTAGAGCAGTCGGATCAGGCGCTGGTGGAAGATGTCGAAAAAATCCCGCAGGGCGTCGGGCTCGTCCTGATGCTGGGCCACATATTCGGTGAAGTAGGCGGGCAGGGGCGAGGCGGCCCCGTGCAGTCCCATGAGATTGAGGACCAGCTCGGCCACCGGGCCGGAGTCGTCCCGGTCGTCGAAACGCAGGGCGGCGATGTCGCCGGGCGGAAAGGAAAGATCGGGATTGACGGTGAAGCGGAATGCGTCGGGACCGGGGGCGCGCCCCCGGGCGCGCAGGCTGCATGCGGCGATGCGGACGGCCTGGGCGAAGGCGAACGCTCCCGGCCGGGCCAGAAGCTCTTCCACCACCGTGGACGCGGGGGCCGGGACGGAGCTCACAGGCTCGTTCTCCCCAGTCGCGCGGGCCAGCGATATTCCTCGCCCCGCGCGGCTTCCCGCACCGTGAGCTGATGAAAGCTGTTCACCGTGGCATAGAGCGCGAAAAACTCGTTGAGCACCGCGCCGAACAGGTACATAGCCCCCTCGGCGCAGAAGGAGCGCTGATCCAGCACCAGAAGGGTCTGTGCGCCGCGCACCGGCAGCCCCCCGTAGATGCGGTCGGACTCGGAACAGTGGATGCTGATCATGCCCTTGAGGGTTTTTTCCAGCATCCGGGCGCGGGGGCGGTCGTGGGGAGCGCGGAAGTCGTAGGCCGAGAGCACGGCCCGCAGGGCCGACACGTCGGTCAGGGACACGTAGTTCAGTGACATGTTGGACAGCAGCCGCCAGAGCAGATCCCCGTCGAGAGGCGGGCTGAACGACGGCACCACGGGCGTGATGTTGGCGAAATCCACGGAATCCGGCGTGTCGTCGGCGTGGATGCGGATGTCGCCCATACGCAGCTCGTGCGGCAGCAGACGGTTGGTGCAGGTCAGCTCCAGGGAAATCGTTTCGCCCTGGGGGATGACGGCGCTGTCCGCCGTCTGCACCACGGAGATATAAGTTTCCGTGCATTCGTCGTGGTGCGAGGGACGCAGGCGCAGCCGGTAATAGGCGCGGGCGCGGTCGTCGTCCGTGTCGTGCTCGAAAGACTCGAACGGCAGGTAGCGGCGGCTGTTCCGGTCATCGTGACCCCAGGTGCCCACATGATCCACGCTGTACACGGCGTAGTGATAGGGCAGGCGCGGGTCCGGCACGATGCGGTATTCCGTCTGGCGTTGATCCAGAATCAGGGGCGAGGCGTCCATGCTGAACAGGTTGACCACGGGCGTGCAGAACAGATGCCAGTTGTCCATGCGAAAGGATTCGTACTGCTCCGGCAGGTGTTCCAGGACGAAGTGCAGTTCGAACTCGCGCACGCCGGAAAGGTTCTTGAGGGCTTCGCCGCTCAGGCCCTGTTCCAGCCCGGACACTTCCACAAAGAGAAATTTCTCAGGGAAACAGAAATATTCCTGGAGGATGCGATACCCGGGGAAGGTGTTGGCCGGATAGGGATACATGCCCTCGTCGTCCCGGAAGCCCACGGGGCGGATGGCCTCTTCGGCGGGCAGCACCGCCGTCAGGTGTTCCCCCATGTTTTTGTCGCGCGCCACCACGCGCACTTCCCGCGTGCGCGCGACCATGGAAAAATAGATGGTATGGGCGATGGCCGGTTCGCCGGTGATGAAAAACCGCAG
>CASQEL010000168.1 GCA_949427775.1 uncultured Desulfovibrionaceae bacterium | reverse complement strand
CCAGAATACGCACGGGAATCTGCAAACCGCCATCCAGGCGGTGGGTGGCGCAGCTCATTCACGGGTCATAGGCCCGCAGGCACATCTCCACCCGGTTCAGCAACGCCTCCGTGTACTGTCCGTTTTTGATGACGGCCCTGGCCGCCATCTTCATGGACAGGTTCATACCCGCGTTGTTGTGCGTCGTTCCGGCCAGGATGTTGGCCATGCGCACCCGGCCTTCGTCATCCGTGCGGATGTGGTAGATCAGTGTGCCGCGCGGCGCCTCCACATGCCCCATGCCTTCGCCCGCGCGGGGTTCAATGCCTCCGACGCGGATCTCCCGGCCGCAGATGTCCGGATCGCAGAGCAACTCCTCAGCCCGCTCGCAGCAATACACCAGTTCCATCAGTCGGGCCCAATGGTACAGACAGACCAGATGCGCGGGCCTGCCGAACTCGCGACGGAAGATTTCCAGCTCCCGCTGCGCTTCCGGGGTGGCAAAACCTTCCGCCGCGTTGACTCGGGCCAGGCAGTTGGTGCGGTACAGCCCCACGGGCGCGCGCTCGTCCATCTCCAGTTTCCCGGATTTTTTCAGGTACGGGAACTTGAGCCAGGTCCAGTCCGCCGTCTGTTCCGCGATATAGTCCAGATACGAGGAAACCGGGAACTGCTCCACAGCGCCCGAGGGATGGAACAGCCGCAGATCGCCGTCATAGAGGCGCAACGTGCCGTCCCTGGGATGCACCGTGCCCAGATAGGACGAGGGATATTCTCCCAACTCCCGGAACATGGGCACGAATTTCGGGAGCAGTTGTTCCCGGGCCAGACGCAGGGACATGAGGCTGAACTCCCGGGCCTCGGCCACCAGAGCCAGCAATTCGCGGCGTTCTTCTTCCGGCAGCGGTCTGGAAAAGCCGCCCACCAGCACGGCCACCGGATGAATGGCTTTGCCGGTGAATTTTTCCAGGGCCATTTGCATGGCGTACCGCATTTTAACGGCCTGTCGGGCCAAATCCGGCGCGGCGGCCGCCAGTCCGATCACATTGCGCGCGGCCGGATCGGCATCGGGGCCGAGCACGAAGTCCGGCGCGGCCAGAAAATAAAAATGCAGGATCTTGTCCGGGATGCCGGCCAGCATCTGGCACAACTCGCGCAGCTTGACGGCCACGGGCGGCGGCGTGACGCCCATAGCCGCCTCCACGGCCTTGGTGGAGGCCAGATGATGGTGCCAGGGGCAGATGCCGCAGATACGGGTCACGATGCGGGGAAGTTCCTCCGCCGGACGGCCCTGCACGAACTTTTCAAAGCCGCGCAGGCTCATGACGGCCATACGCGCGTCCGCCACATTGCCGTCGGCGTCCAGGTGGATATCCAGCGCGGCATGGCCCTCGATGCGCGACAGGGGCGCGATGCGGATAACATTGTCCTGTAGAGCGGACATCAGCGGACCTCCAGGTTTTGCAGCAGCCGATGGGCCGCATTGAAGCGCGAAAGACAGCCCGGCTTGTCGATCATCGCCGTACCGTCGATCCCGGCGGCGGCCAAGGCCCCCATATAGTCCGCGAACGGCATGGCCATGTGGGGCACGGGCCCCTGGCAGCCCCGGCACGGGGTGCGTCCGGCAATGCACCGGGGCGCGCCTGTCCGGCCGCCGCATCCCGCCAGAGTCACCGGTCCGAGACACAGAAAGCCCTGTTCCAGCAGACACTGCATTTCGGAGAGGGGTTTGTCCGGATCGTACACCGGCTGTTCCAGCATGCGCCGGATACGGCCGTCGCCCGATCCCGTGCGCCGCGTGGGGCAGATGGAGCATACGGAACGATCCGGCAACACGGCCGGACGCCCTTCCAGCAGCGAGAGCACGGCTTCCGCTATCCAATCCGGATGCGGGGGACAGCCCGGCACCGCCAGATCCACTTTCACGTGCTCGGCCAGACATGTACAGCGAGGCAACATGTCCGGAACATATTCATTGCCCGCCTGGGGGCCGGAACCGGAAACCGTGGAGGGCGACTGACGGAAAACGAAATCCCGCACGCCTTCCGCACCGCCCTGACCGGGCAGATCCGCCAGTCCCGGCAGTCCGCCGGTGACGGCGCAGGTGCCCAGGGCCACCAGCACGTCCACCTGGCGGCGCATCTCCCGCAAGACTTCGAGATGCTCGCTGTTGCGCACGCCGCCGGAAACGATGCCCACGACGGCGCGGGGGATGGACAGGCGTTTGCGACGGCCCAACGGGCCAAAATACTTATTGTCCGCCAGTACGGGGATGTGCACGAACTCCAGTTGCGGCAGCAGATCCAGCAGGGGTTCACCCAGATCGAGCAGGGCGATTTCACAGCCCGCACAAGAGTTGAGCCATTCTTCAGCTATGGCAGGCATGGGTCTTTCTCCAGGCGCAGCGCATGGGTGGTGCACCCCGTCACGCAGGCGGGCTGCAATCCCGCGTCCAGGCGGGAGCGGCACAGATCGCATTTGCGCATTTTTCCCTGGGCCGCGTCGTACTGGGGAACCTGCCACGGACAGGCCATACGGCAGGCCCGGCATCCCGTGCACAGAGGGGTTTCGATATACACGATACCGTCCTCGCGGCGGCGCATGGCCCCCGTGGGACAGGCCGCGAGACACGGCGCGTCATCGCAGTGCAGACACGGCATATAGAGCGTATGCAGGGCGGGTCGACCGTCGCGCATATCCGGTCCCACGTTCAGGTGCACACCCAGCTTGAGGCCCACCGGCACCCGGTTCCAGACCTTGCAGTGCACCTCGCAGGCCTTGCAGTTGATACAGAGCCTTTCGTCGGTGATCATCCGGTAACTCATGACCGCGCCTCCACATTGCGCAGGGTGACGAATGCTTCCTGAAGCGCCAGTCCCCCGCCGCCGGGATCCTGTCGCTCCAGCCCGCCGGGGATAAGTTCCTGATCCGCCACGCCCCGGCCGAAGGCCCGGCTTTCGCAGGGCAGGCGGTGGCCGAAACCGTGCACCATAAACACCGCTTCGGGATGCATCCCCTCGGTCAGATGCACGCGCGCGGTTCCGGCGCTGCGTCCCAGGGCATCCAGCACCTCTACCCTATCCCCGGCCGCGATGCCCAGTTCCCGCGCCGGATCGGGGTGCAGCCAAATCACATTTTCCGGCATCTGCTCGGCCAGCAGCGGGTTGTTCACGGTGTGCCCCTGGGTATGCACGCCCACACGTCCGAATGTCAGGCGGAATGCCCCGTTGGGAGGATGGGCGGGCGACACGTACGGCGAAAGCATGGGCACGCCGGAGGCGGCTTCCCAGGCGGCGCTGTCCAGTTCGATTTTTCCGGACGGCGTGAGAAAGACCAGCGAGGCGAGATCCGGACGGCAAGGCGTGTCCGTCAATTCCACAAATCCCTTGGCGTCAAAGTCTTCCGAGCGCACGCCCGTGCCTTCCAACTGGTAGTTCCAGAGATCTTCCACCTTGTCGAACACCAGTTTGTCCAATCCGAGCCTGCGCGCCAGGCCGCCGATGATTTCCCAGTCGGCCCTGGTGTCGAAACGTGGCTGCACGGCGCGGCGGCGCACGAAAAACTGCGGCTTGAAGCCGGACTTGGCGGCGATGATGCTCTCGCGCGCCAGATACGGCGACAGCGGCAGAATCACATCCGAGTGCCAGGCCGTGTCCGACCAGGAAAAGGTGACGCTGACCAGCAGATCCAGATGGGCGAAGGCCCGCTTCACGGCCTCGGGATCAGGCAATGCCTGCAACGGATCGTGCCGCCAGGCGATGTAGGCCTTCAGCGGATAGGGCGTGCCGCTCTCCATGGCCGCAAAGGCCCGGTGGAGCAGCCCCTTGGCAGGGTCGAACGCCTTGTGCTCCCACCCCACGCCGTCCGCGCGGCGGACTTCGGGGGCCGGGTACAACGCGCTCAGACGCCGCAGGCCGCGACGGCCCACGGCGGCGGGGCCGCTGCCGGGCACGATACCGCCTTCCGCGCCGATACCGCCCAGCAGCGCCGTGATCACGAACGCCGTGCGCGACACCTGGAAGGATTGATCGTAGCGGGTGGTCATCCAGCCCGGATGCCAGATCACGTGCGGCGCGGCTTCAGCCAGCCGGTGCGCCAGTTCGCGCAGCGCCGCGGCGGACACGCCGGTTTCCCGCTCCGCCCATTCCGGCGTGCAGGGACGCACAAACGCGGCAAGAGCTTCCACACCCCGCGTGTGGGCCGCCACATACTCGCGCCGGTACAGATTTTCCCGCAACAACACATGAATGACGGCCAGATTGAAGGCATAGTCCGTGCCGGGGCGCACCCGGTAAAAATCGTCGGCTTTGGCCGCCGTCACTGTGGGGCGCACGTCCAGCACGGACAGGCGGCACCCCTTGCGCAAGGCTTCCATGACCTTGCCGGACTCGGCCACGTTGATGGATTCAAAAAGATTGCGGCCCTGCAAGACCAGATGGCGGCAGCGCTCATAGTCGTGGATCAGCGCGCCGCGCCCGAAACCGGTGACGGCCTTGGCCGCATGGTGGATGTTGAGATCGCAGGACACGCTGTGCGTGCAGACGTTGGGCGAACCCAAACCGCGCATGAACGCCCTCTGCAAATCTGCAAAAGGGCCTTCGCGATCAGACCAGAGCACGCTCTCCGGCCCATAGGTTTTTCTACAGGCGTCCAAACGTTCGGCCACGTAATCCAGGGCCGCGTCCCAGCTTGCCGTTTTCCATTCGCCGGCGCCGCGCGCCCCGCCCCGCAACAGGGGGCCACGGGGGCGCTCATCGTCGTTTTCCAGGGCGATCCCGGCCGCGCCGCGCGCGCAGAGCGCGCCCCGCAGCGGACTATGGGGATTGCCGTAGACCCAGCGTACCTCGCCGTCTTCCACATCGACGGCCACGGGACAGCGCACACCGCACATGCCGCACACGCTGTAAATGGTTGTCTGTTCAGACATGCACTCCGCTCCTTACAGTATGTACGCTTTGAAAGTATCCCCACGGCGAAACGCGGTTCGCCTTGGGGTGATTTCGCGGACGGCGTTGTACCGAGGACTGCCCCTGGCGTAATTGCCGTTCACGCACGCATTTTTATAGCGATGATTCGCCAGATGCCGTTTTCCGCGATATTACGCCACACTTTCTTTTGCAGGTACATAGGGTCAGTCCTTAGTATCCCGCTGCCGCAAAGCCGCCTTTTTCCGTCTCGCGGCCTTGCAGGGCCACTATTGACCTTGCGGCATGTTCACGACAGCTTCGGCCAATGCCTGCCCTGCGCCTTGCCTGCCGAAAAAATTCGACGCTTTGCGGACGGC
>CASQEL010000167.1 GCA_949427775.1 uncultured Desulfovibrionaceae bacterium | reverse complement strand
AATTCGACATCCAGCCAGAATACAAGGAAGTGCTCCGCCAGAAGGCTGAGCTGATGAAACGCTACCCGACCATCCGCGTGCGCATCGAAGGCAACTGCGACGCCCGCGGCACCCAGGAATACAACCTGGCCCTCGGCGAACGCCGCGCCCGCGCCGCTTACGAATACATGGTCATGCTGGGCGTGAACCCCGGCCAGCTGGAAATGATCAGCTTCGGCAAGGAAAATCCCCTGGTCGAAGGCACCGGCGACGCCGTGTGGGCCAAGAACCGCCGCGACGATTTCCGCGTGATCAGCAACTAGTCGCTTGCCGCGACAGCGAATCCGCAAGGGCCGCCCTCCGGGGCGGCCCTTTTCGTCGTTGTGGACCGCGGTCCGGAGATGCAGTATGCTCTCGACGATACCGGCGTACCACGGAGGCGCATATGCATATCGTTGTTCTTGACGGTCAGGTGCTCAATCCCGGCGACAACCCCTGGACACCGCTGGAAGCCTGCGGTTCTCTGACCGTATACGAACGCACGCCGCCCGAACAGGTGGTGGAACGGGCGGCTCATGCCCGGATCGTCGTGACCAACAAAACCCGCCTGACCGGAGAAATTCTCGACGCGCTCCCCGAACTGCGCTGCATCTGCGTGGTGGCCACCGGCTACGACGTGGTGGATATCGCCGCCGCCGGACGCCGGGGCATTCCCGTCTGCAATGTGGTGGCCTACGGCGTGGACGCCGTGGCCCAGCACGTCATGGCCCTGCTGCTGGAATTGTGTCGCCGCACCAGTCTCCACGACGCATCGGTGCGCGCGGGCGAATGGAGCCGCGCCGTGGACTGGTGCTTCTGGAAGACCCCGCAGCGCGAGCTGACCGGCCTGACCATGGGCATCATGGGGTTCGGCCATATCGGCCGCCGCGTGGGCGAACTGGCCCACGCCTTCGGCATGTCCGTGCTGGCTCACAGCCGTTCCGCGGGCACGCCGCCGGACTATGCGCCGTTCCGTTTTGCGGATCAGAAAACGCTGTTCGCGGAAGCCGATGTTCTGACGTTGCACTGCCCCCTCACCGACAGCACGCGCGGCCTGATCAATCGGGAACGCCTGGCGGCGATGAAGCCCGGCGCGCTGCTTATCAACACGGCGCGCGGTCCCCTGCTGGACGAAAGCGCCGTGGCCGAAGCCCTGCACAGCGGCCGTCTCGGCGGATTCGGGGCCGACGTGCTTTCCACGGAACCTCCCGCGCCGGACAATCCCCTGCTGGGGACGCCCAACACCTTGATCACGCCGCATATCAGTTGGGCCACGGTCAAGGCCCGCCGCAACATCACCAGGCTCACCGCGGAAAACATCCGCGCCTGGCAGGAAGGGCGGCCCCGCAATGTGGTCAACCGCGAATACCTCCCCGACTGATCCGGAAAGAACGCGCCATGTTCATTGATATCCACACCCACGCCTTTCACCCCAAGATAGCTCACAAGGCCGTGGAACACCTGAACGACTATTATCACGTGGAGTGCGCCGGAGACGGGACCATCACGGATCTCAAGCAACGGGAACGCCGGGCGGGCATGGATCGCTTCGTCGTGCTCTGCGCCGCCACGGAACCCGCCCAGGTCGTGCCCGCCAACAACTACGCCATCACGCTGCAACGGGAACACCGGGAGGTCATTGCCTTCGGCACCGTTCATCCCGGTTACACGGAATGGGAATCCCAGTTGAACCGGCTCAAGGCGGCGGGCATCAAGGGCATCAAGCTGCATCCGGATTTTCAGCATTTCCGGCTCAACGATCCCCGACTGCTGCCCATTCTGGAATTCGCGCAGGACGACTTCATCTTTGAAATCCATATCGGCGACCGCCTCCCGCCGGAACAGAATCCTTCCTGCCCCTACAAGGTCGCGGCGTTGCTGGACCAGTTCCCGCGCCTGCGCATCATCGCCGCGCACCTCGGCGGCTATCAGCAATGGGAACACTCGCTCAAGGCCCTGGTGGGCCGCAATGTCTGGCTGGAAACCTCGTCCTGCACGCCCTTCATCAGCGACCAACTGCTTCACGCCATCCTTGCCGGTCATCCTCGGGATCGCGTGCTGTTCGGCAGCGACTACCCCCTGTATGATCCGGCAGAGGCGCAGCACGACCTCCAACGGCGCGCCCGTCTCAGCGACGCGGCGTTGGAACAGTTGCTGCGCAACAGCGAAGCTCTGTTGGTGTAGAGCATGTTGGTGTTGCGGCGACCGCCGCAAAAGAAAGAAAAGAAGTATGGTGTGGGGGAGGAAGGAAACTTCTTGGAAGAAGTTTCCTTCCTCCCCCACGCCCCCTCCTTCCTTCAAGAACTTTTATTATGGTCGGCGAAGAAACGCCGCAACGCGCGGGGACAGCCCACCCGCCGGAGTCCCCCGGCGATACGGGAAAAAAGCGGAGTATTCTCTTCCGGACGACTTCCGGGGCACATTGCCTTCTCCGGGTAAAAGGCTTACTGTAATCGGGTTTTCTCCGGCGGCCCCATGAAAATACCCTCTCCGCGCCGTCCCGTCGTATCCGGGACGAATCAAAATGATGCTCTGCCCAGCCTGCGCAATGGCGTTCGCGACGATGTGCGCGAGCTGCGCCTGCTGTTCGAACTGAGCCGACTTCTCGACAGCGCCGCCCATATCGGCGAAACCCTGGACGGCGCGCTGTGCCTCATGGCCCGGCACATGGCCATGATGCGGGGCGCGATTTCTCTGGTTTCCCCCAGGGACGGGAGCATTCACATCGAAAGCTCCTATGGGCTTAATGCCGCGGAACAGGCCCGCGGTCACTATGCGGCGGGAGAAGGCGTCACCGGCACGGTTATCCGCACGGGACGCCCCATGGTCATTTCCAACGTGTCGGACGAGCCGCTCTTTCTCAACCGCACCCGTTCCCGCAATCTGCGCAAGGATACTGTTTCCTTTATCTGCGTGCCCATCCGGGCCGACGATCAGGCCATCGGCGCCTTGTCTGTGGATCGGCTTTTCGCCGACACCTCCACCCTGGAGGAAGATGCCCGCCTGCTGGCCATCGTCGCCTCCATGCTGGCCCGCGCGGCCAGAGTTCGCCAAAGCGACCTCCCGGAGCGGGATGCGTACCCATCCGCCGCCGGAGGACATGACAGAGGCAGGGTAAGCCTCCGTTCTCCCTTTTTCGTGGGGACATGCGAGGCCATGCAGCAGGTCTACGCCCGCATCGAACAGGTGGCCCGCTCCTCCGCCACAGTGCTGCTGCGAGGGGAAAGCGGTACGGGCAAGGAACTGGCCGCACTGGCCGTCCACGCGGCAAGCCCGCGTGCGAACAAGCCCTTCATCACCCTGAACTGCGCCGCTCTGCCTGAAACTCTGGTCGAAAACGAGCTGTTCGGCCATGAGCGCGGCGCGTTCACAGGAGCGCAAAGCCTGTACCGGGGCCGCTTTGAACAGGCGGACGGCGGCACGCTGTTTCTGGATGAAGTGGGGGATCTGCCCCCGCTTACCCAGGCCAAGCTGCTGCGCGCCATCCAGGAACGCAGCTACGAACGGCTGGGCGGCACGGAAACCCGCCGCGCGGACGTGCGCCTGATCACCGCCACCAACCGGCCGCTGGAAGATATGGTCCGCCAGGGAACATTCCGGGGCGACCTCTATTATCGCCTGAATGTCTTTCCCATTGAACTGCCCCCGCTCCGCGAACGCAGCGGAGACATCGCCCTGCTGGCGGCTCACTTCATGAAAAAGTTCGCAGCGGCGGGGGGACGGACGGAAATGAACCTGTCCCTCAGCGCGGCGGATATGCTTCAGCGCTATGAATGGCCCGGCAATATCCGCGAACTGGAAAACATTATGGAACGGGCCGTGCTGCTGACCGGAGAGGAAGGCGTCATTCTGCCCCAGCATCTGCCCCCGGAACTGCACAGCAGGGGCTGCCCGATCTCCGCTCCCGGCGTCCGGCGGGGGCGGAGCCGTGCCGTCGGTCCGCTTCAACCCCGTCTGGACGAACTGGAAAAAGGCTGCATCCTTGAGGCGTTGCGCCAGTATGAAGGCAATATGGGCAAGGCTGCCCGTGAGCTGGGGCTGACAGATCGCATCATGGCCCTGCGCATGAAGAAATACGGCATCAGCTATAAGGAATTCCGCCGCAAACAAACCCGGCCTGCATAAAATCAACATTTTTGTGGAAAATGTTGTTTCCTGATATTTTTTTCTACAAAAATGTAGATTCCCTGTTTCCCCTTCCGCTTTGCCGAACCCCGGCCTCTCCGGCATGGTTCTTTCTCATAAAAGCTACATAAATGTAGATTTTATTTTCGCCTCACCCCCCGGCCCTCCTGAAAAGTATTTATAATATGTTGAAATAATATATTTTTAATTAACGCCGACATCTATTGTCCTCTTGGCACTCTTCTTGCCTGAACAGGTCCGTCATGCCCGTGAACAGCACGGGCACATGCCATCACGTGAGGAGCAAACCATGAGTTCACCGCGTCAGGAAGCCATTCGTGATATTCTTTCCGCCAATACTCCCCGGGAGTCGTCCGGCCCGGCCCCGCTGCGGCCAGTCGTGGACATGCCGAGTCTGTTCGGCCGAGACGTGTTCAATCTGCACGCCATGCGCGAGCGTCTGCCGCGCGAGGTGTACAAGAAGATGGAAAAGACCATCCGCTGCCGCACCCCCATGCCCGCGGACATCGCGGATATTGTAGCCGGAGCCATCCGCGACTGGGCGCTGGAACGCGGAGCAACGCACTACACGCACTGGTTCCAGCCCATGACCGGCGTCACGGCGGAAAAGCACGACGCCTTTCTTGCCCCCACCGGAGACGGGCACGCCATTCAGGAGTTTTCCGGCAAGATGCTGGTATGCGGGGAGCCTGACGCTTCCTCCTTCCCTTCCGGCGGCATCCGTTCCACGTTCGAGGCGCGCGGCTATACCGCCTGGGACCCCACGGCGCCGGTCTTCATCCTGCCCGGCAGAGGCGGCAATACCCTGCATATTCCCACCATTTTCTATTCCTGGTCCGGCGAATCCCTGGACCGCAAGACGCCTCTGCTGCGCTCCATCGAGGCCGTCTCCCGGCAGGCTGTGCGCGTGCTGCGCCTGTTCGGCGACACCGGGGCCACCCATGTCAGCCCCATGGTCGGCGCGGAACAGGAATACTTTCTTGTGGATCGCCGCCTTGCCGCGCTGCGCCCCGATCTGCTCATGACCGGAACGACCCTGAGCGGCCTTTCCTCCCCCAAGGGGCAGGAAATGGAAGATCACTATTTCGGCGCGGTGCCCAGGCGCGTCATGGCCTTCAT
>CASQEL010000166.1 GCA_949427775.1 uncultured Desulfovibrionaceae bacterium | reverse complement strand
CGTGGGGGAGGAAGGAAACTTCTTCCAAGAAGTTTCCTTCCTCCCCCACACCATGCTTCTTTTCCTTCTTTTTCCAGGGTCAGGAACGGGCAAGGATCAGGCCTGTTTCAGAGCGTTTGTCAGGCGCGTCATGGCTTCACGGGTATCGGCGGGAGAAGAGAAGGCCGTCAGACGGGCATACCCTTCGCCGGACGGGCCGAAGCCCGATCCGGGCGTGCACGCCACGGCCGCGCGATCCAGCAGAAACTGAAAGAAATCCCATGAATTCATGCCGCGCGGCGTGCGCACCCACAAGTAAGGGGCGTGGACGCCGCCGTATACCGTCAGCCCCAGATCGTTCAGCGCGCCGCGCATCAGCGCCGCGTTGTTCCGGTATATGTTCACCACAGCCGCTGTTTCCGCCCGTCCTTCCGGCGAACAGGCCGCTTCCGCCGCCTTTTGCACAATATAGGGGCAGCCGTTGTATTTTGTGGTCTGGCGGCGGGCCCACAAGTCGTGGAGTCGGCCTTTTCCCCCCGCCTTCAGTCCGGCGGGAACCACGGCGCAGGCGCAACGCAGCCCGGTAAAGCCCGCGCTTTTGGAAAAGCTGCGGAATTCCACGGCCACCTCATTCGCACCGGGGATTTCATAAATGCTGTGCGGTATATCCCCTTCCGCATCGTCGATGAAGCATTCGTAGGCGGCGTCGAACAGGATCAGCATGCCGCTGCTCCGGGCGTACCGTACCCATTCGCTCAGACTTGCGCGATCCAGCGCGGTTCCGGTGGGGTTGTTGGGCGAACAGAGATAGAGCGCGTCCGGCGCTTTTTCGGGAGGCACGGGCGTAAAGCTGTTTTCCGCCGTGCAGGGCAGGTAGCGGATGCCGCTCCAGCCGTGCTCCGTCCATGTTCCTCCACGGCCCGCCATGCAGTTGGAATCCACATAGACCGGATACACGGGGTCGGTGACGGCTATGTTCACGTCCGTGGCGAACAACTCCTGAAAGTTGCCGAGATCGCACTTTGCGCCGTCGCTGATGAAAATGTCGTCCGGGCTTATGCTTACGCCGCGCCCGGCGTATTCCAGCGCTATCGCTTCGCGCAGAAAGGCGTATCCCTGTTCCGGGCCGTAGCCGCGAAAGCCGTCCGGACGGCCCATGTCGTCCACGGCGGCGTGCAGCGCCCGGATGACGGAAGGAACGAGCGGCTGTGTCACATCGCCGATACCCATACTGATGACGTCTGTGCCGGGGTGAGCGTTGCGGAATGCCGCAACCCGGCGGGCAATTTCCGCGAACAGATAGGACTTGCCCATAAGGGCATAATGGGGATTGATGCGCAGCATGTGAAATCCTTGTTTCAATGCGGTATGGTGCGGTTACTCCGGCCAGTCGCCTTCAAACACGGTGACGGCCTCGCCGGTCATGAAGATGTGATTGTCGGCGCGCCATTCGATATCCAGCGGGCCGCCGGGCAGATTCATGCGCACCTTGCGGGCGGCAAGTCCGCAGCGCATGGCGGCCACCGCCGCCGCGCAGGCTCCGGTGCCGCAGGCCCGGGTTTCACCCGCTCCCCGCTCCCATACGCGCATGTCCAGTGATTCCGGGGAGCGTACATGAATGAATTCGGTATTGACCCGGCGCGGGAACAGGGGGTGATGCTCAAAAAGCGGGCCAAGGCGTTCAAGGTCAAGCCCGGCCACATCGGGCAGAAAAAGCACGGCGTGGGGATTGCCCACGGAGAGACAGGTCACCTCCCAGCTTCTGCCGTCCACGCGCAGGGGACGGCGGATGAAATCCTCTCCATCCGCAAGACGGCGGTTCAGGGGAATTTTCGCGGGGAGCCATTCCGGTTCGCCCATATCCACCGTGATCATGTGCGCGTTTGCCGCAATTTCAAGCCGCCGTATACCCGCCCCGGTTTCCACGGACGGATCGGACCGGGAGATCAGCCCGCGCGTCAGAGCATAGCGCCCCACGCAACGTATGCCGTTGCCGCACATTTCCGATTCGCTGCCGTCGCTGTTGAACATGCGCATTCTGATGTCCGCGACGGAAGAGGGCAGAATGAGAATGAGGCCATCAGATCCGATGCCGCGATGACGGTCGCTGACCGCGACGGCCAGCCGCTTCAGCGCGGCGTCTCCGGCGGGCAGGGCTGTGGAGAAGCCGTCCATGTAGACATAGTCGTTGCCGAGGCCGTGCATTTTGACGAAGTGCATCATGGTTCGCGTTCCGTTGGTTTGGTTCGGGGCGGCGATTACAGCACGTCTTCGGTGGCTGGAGCCACATCTCCGTCATGCCGCTGGCTGCCGTGCCGGCGCGCAAGAGCGGCGCGCGCTTCCAGCGGCATGACCTTGACGAAAAGCGGGAGTTCCGCTTCCCAGTCGGCAAGCAAGGCTTCGGCCCGGGGGCTTCCGGTATGGCGGACATGGTTTTCCAGCAGGCTGCGCAGCAACCGCTTGTCGGCCTCGGTCCAGACGGATTCCAGATCCACGCTGTCGGTGTTGCAGCGGTTCTGAAAGCGTTCGTCCCGATCATAGACGAAGGCCACGCCGCCGCTCATGCCCGCCGCGAAGTTGTAGCCGCAGCTTCCCAGCACCACCACGACGCCCCCTGTCATGTATTCGCAGGCGTGATCGCCCGCGCCTTCCGCCACGCACAGCGCGCCGCTGTTGCGCACCGCGAAACGTTCGCCCGCGCGGCCCCGGAAGTAGGCTTCGCCGCCGGTGGCGCCGTACAGAGCCACGTTGCCGGTTATGGCCTGATCGGATTCCAGCCCGGAAGAAGCGTCCGGATCGGCGGGCCGGATGATCAGGCGGCCTCCGCACAGTCCTTTTCCGGCATAGTCGTTGGCGTCGCCTTCCACGGTGATTTCCACGCCGGGGGCAAGAAAGGCTCCGAGGCTCTGGCCCGCGGAACCGCGCAGCAGCGCGCGGAAGAAGGGGCCGTGCGCCGCCGCCTCTTTCAGACGGCGGATACCGTGACGGCGGACCAGATCGCCGGAAAGCAGCGCTCCCACCGAGCGATCCGAATTGCACACCGCGGCGGAAAAAACCCGGCGGGACGGGCCGCCTTCCAGCGCGTCCCGACCGGCGTCAAGCATGGCCTGTTCCAGCGGCGTGGGGGTGAAGGCCCTGTCGCTGCCGTCGGCTTCCGGAGCGGCGGGCAGCGGAGCGTCGAGCAGTTCCGTCCAGTCCAGCAGAGCGCGCTTGCCCGTGGCCGGGGCAGGCTTCAGCAGATCAAGGCGATCCCGCGCCGCTTTCAGATCAGGCAGTCCGAGGGCAGCCAGATGGCGGCGCGCGTCTTCCGCCACAAGACGCAGAAAGTTTTGCACCTGCGCCGGTCCGCCCGCGAAGCGGCGGCGGAACGTTTCGTCCTGCGTGGCAATGCCTGCCGGGCAGCGGCCTTCATGGCATCTGCGGCACATGACGCAGCCGCAGCTCACCAGCAGAGCGGTGCCGAATCCGAATTCGTCCGCGCCAAGAATCGCCGCGATGACGATGTCGCGTCCGCTGCGCAGGCCGCCGTCAGTCTGAAGCCGGACTCTGTCGCGCAGACCGCTCGCAACGAGCGCGCGGTGCGCCTCCGCCAGACCGAGTTCCCACGGTGATCCGCAGTGGCGTATGGCGGAAAGCGGGGCGGCTCCGGTACCGCCGTCGTGACCGGAAATGAGAATGCCGTCGGCTCCCGCCTTTGCCACGCCCACGGCCACGGCGCCCACGCCGCTTTCCGCGGCAAGCTTGACCGAAATGCGCGAGGAGGGGCTGACCCGACGCAGATCGTGGATGAGCTGGGCCAGATCCTCAATGGAATAGATGTCATGATGCGGCGGAGGAGAGACAAGGGTGACGCCGGGCATGGTGCGGCGCAGTGCGGCCACTTCCTTCGTGACCTTGGCCGCGGGGAGCTGACCGCCTTCGCCGGGCTTTGCCCCCTGGGCGATCTTGATCTGGATTTCATCCGCATTGACCAGATAGTCCAGCGTCACGCCGAAGCGTCCCGAGGCCACCTGACGGATGCGGGAACGACTGTCGCCGCCCGCCTCATTCGCTCCGCGCGTCTCGTCCTCGCCGCCTTCTCCGCTGTTGGAGCGCGCTCCGGCGGCGTTGCAGGCGCGCGCCACGCAGATATGCGCCTCGGCGCTGATCGCTCCGAGCGACATGGCCGCGCCCACAAAACGGGTCATGATGGCTTCGGCGCTCTCCACCCCTTTCAGCGGCAGGGGATGTTTCGCCTGGACCAGACGCAGACAGGCGCGCGGGGTGAAGGCGGGACGTTCCGCATCCGCCAGCGCGGCAAATCCGGCAAAGGCGGCGGGATCGGCGGGGGCATCCTCCCCTGCTCCCGCGCGGGAAAATCCCACGGCCCGTTGCAGCAGCGTGACGCTTTCCCTGTTCCAGAAGCGGGTTTCGGACGGTTCTTCCTGCTCCATGGCCTGCAAGGCGGCGGCTTCGGCGGCGAACTCGCGCAGGCCGAGTCCCCTGCCCGGCAGGGCGGAGCCGAGGCGTACCGGCATGCCCGCAAGGCAGTTTTCGGCAAAATCCTCGTTCAGGCCGACGCATTCAAAGAAATGGCCGCCCCGGAAGCTCCGCAGCGTGGAAATGCCCAATCGGGCCATGGCCTTGAGCAGCCCCTTGCGCAGCGCGGTGATGTACGTGGAGCGGGCTTCCTCGCGGCTGAGCCCGCCCTCCGCGCCCAGTTTTTCGGCATCATCCAGCGCTCCCCACGGGCAGACGGCGTCCGCGC
Source organism: uncultured Desulfovibrionaceae bacterium (assembly GCA_949427775.1). GTDB lineage: Bacteria > Desulfobacterota > Desulfovibrionia > Desulfovibrionales > Desulfovibrionaceae > CASQEL01. Next base: position 561 of record CASQEL010000166.1, on the reverse strand, counting down.
CGCAGGCCATGAGCTGAGCCATGTGCACAGATTCCCAGGCATCGCTGTTTTCCGAAATGATGCCGCACAGATGGCGCTTGTGCACACGGACAAGATGAGTATGCAGGGCTGAGGCGGCAAGCAGGGAAGGAATGGGAAGCAGATTGCCCCCGTCGCTCTCCGTATCGCTGAGGATGAGCAGGGTCGCCCCCTGATCGAGAGCTTCTTCGGCCGTGCGGAACAGCGTTTCCAAGCCGTCGCGCAGGGCTTCTCCCGCGTCGGAACCGGGGGCGGGCAGACGCCACACCGCATCAAGCCGGACGGGGCGCAGTTTGTCATGTCGTGCCAGGCGCAGGCGGAGCATGTCTTCGCGCTGAAGGAAAGGATGGGGCAGACGCAGGCGGAACAGGGCTTCCGGTTCACGGGCGAGCAGATTGCCTTCCGGCCCCACATAACTCATGAGCGACATGGAAAGCTCTTCGCGCAGCGGATCGATGGGCGGATTGGTCACCTGCGCGAAACGCTGGCGGAAATAGTCGAAGAAGGGCCGGGGAGCGTCGTCCAGAGCGGCGAGCGGTTCGT
>CASQEL010000165.1 GCA_949427775.1 uncultured Desulfovibrionaceae bacterium | reverse complement strand
TTGACGCAAAATACGAAGTATTTTGTGTTATGCGATGCTAGACAATTTTTACGTCTGTCTGGTATAGCCTTCCCGACTGTTGAAAACAATGCCGCGCGACGGGCCCGTGGCGCTCTTGCACGGCAACATACTTTCTTGCATGGGATGCAGACGACTATGACGCAGCTGCCGACGCCGGTTTTTGCCGGAATGGATATCGGTTCGGCCACCGTGAAGCTGGTGGTGCTGGATGCCGAGGGAACGCTGTTGTTTTCCCGGTACGAGCGGCACTTTTCCCAGGTTCGGGCCACGGTGGCCCGCCTGGCGCGTTCCGCGTGGCAGGCGCTGCCGGATCGTCGCTGGGTGCTGACCATGACCGGTTCGGGAGCCATCGCGCTGGCCGATACCATAGGGGCGCCTTTTGTACAGGAAGTCATGGCCTGCGGCGAATGCATCCGGCGACGGATTCCGGCCTGCGACGTGGCCATCGAATTGGGGGGCGAGGACGCCAAGATCACGTTTTTTACCGGCGGCGCGGAACAGCGCATGAATGAAACCTGCGCGGGCGGCACGGGAGCCTTCATCGATCATATGGCCGCCATGCTGCATACCGATCCCGCGGGGCTGGACGCTTTGGCCTGCAATCACAGCACATTGTATCCCATTGCTTCCCGGTGCGGCGTGTTCGCCAAAACGGATATTCTGCCCCTGCTCAATGAAGGCTGCGCCCGCGAGGACATCGCCGCTTCCATCTTTCAGGCGGTGGTGGAGCAGACGGTCAGCGGCCTGGCCTGCGGGCGGGAAATCCGGGGCAAGGTGGCGTTTCTCGGCGGCCCGCTGGCCTTTCTGCGGGCCTTGCGGCAGCGTTTTGTGGATGCCCTGTGTCTGGAAGAGGAGAATGCGGTGTTTCCGGAGAACGCCGAATTCTTCGTAGCGTTGGGAGCGGCCTATATTTCGTTGCAACGGGGCGACGCGGGGGCCCGTGAAGCCGGAGAACTGCTTGAAGCGTTGACCCGGCTGGAGCACGCCCGGGATGACAGTCTGCGCCATAACCTGCCGCCCTTGTTCGCGGATGCGGCGGACCGCGCCGCCTTTGAAGAGCGGCACGGTCGGGAGAAGAGCGTCCGCGCGGCGCTGGAGGACCTGGCGGGAGACGCCTATCTGGGGTTCGACATGGGCTCCACCACTACCAAAGCCGTGTGCATCGACGCGCAGGGACGCCTGCTGTATTCCTTTTATGGTTCCAACAAGGGAGAACCGTTACAGGCGGCCGTACGCATTCTGCGGGACGTGTACGCGCGGCTGCCCCGCGGCAGCCGCATTCGGGCGGCGGGTGTGACCGGGTATGGCAGCGCGCTGGTACGCGCGGCGCTGGGCATGGATATCGACGAAGTGGAAACCGTGGCCCACTGGACGGCGGCCCGCTTTTTTCTGCCGGAAGTCTCCTACGTGCTGGACATCGGCGGGCAGGATATCAAGTGCCTGCATGTGCGCGATGGGGTTATCGACAACATTCAGCTCAACGAAGCCTGCTCTTCAGGCTGCGGCTCTTTTGTGGAAACGTTTGCCGCGTCCCTGAACATGGAGCTGCCCCGGTTTGTGGAAGAAGCGTTGAACGCCGACAATCCCATCGATCTGGGCACGCGCTGCACCGTGTTCATGAACTCCCGCGTCAAGCAGGCCCAGAAGGAAGGGGCCGGCGTGGGCGACATCGCCGCCGGGCTGTCCTACTCCGTGGTGCGCAACGCTCTTTATAAGGTCATCAAAATCAAGGACGTGGAAGAGCTCGGTCCATATGTCATGGCCCAGGGCGGCGCGTTCCACAACGACGCGCTGCTGCGCGCTCTGGAGTTGTGCCTGGGGCGTCCGGTCATGCGCCCGGATATCGCCGGACTCATGGGAGCGTTCGGCGTGGCCCTGCTGGCCCGCGAACGCGGCAACGCCGTGGAGCGCAGTCGCCTCATCGACGCCGAAGCTCTGGAAAAATTCACGCTGCGCAACACGGTCACCCGTTGCCAGGGGTGTTCCAATCATTGCCAGTTGACAGTGTCGCGTTTCGCGGACGGCGGACGTTTCGTGTCCGGCAACCGTTGCGAGCGGGGCGCGGGCCTGACGCCGGAACACGGCCGCACGCCCAATTTGTGCGCCTGGAAATATCGACGGCTGTTCGAGCACTATACGCCGCTGTCCCGAGAAGAGGCGCGCCGGGGCGTGATAGGCATGCCCCGTGCCCTGAACCTGCATGAAAACTTTCCGCTGTGGTTCACGCTGCTGACCAGGTTGGGGTTCCGGGTGGAACTTTCCGCGCCCAGTTCCCGCGCTCAGTTCGCCAGGGGATGCAATACCGTTCCTTCGCAGACTCTGTGTTATCCGGCCAAACTGACCCACGGCCACATGATGGATCTGGCGGAACACGATGTGGACGCGGTGTTTTTCCCCTGCATTCCTATGGAACAACATCAGTTCGCGGATCAGAAAAATCACTACAATTGTCCGGTCGTTGGCGGTTATCCGGAATTGATAGCCAACAATATGGATGTACTGCGGAAGAAAAACATTCCCTTTTACAGTCCGTTTCTGCCGCTGGATCGGCAGGTGCTGGCGAAGCGTCTGGCTGACGTGCCGCTGTTTGCGGGCATCGGGCAGCGCGAACTGCGAGAGGCCGTACAGGCCGGATTTGCGGAACTGGACGCGTTCCACGCCGAGTTGCGGGCCAAAGGCGAGGCCGTGCTGGAGGAACTGGAGCGGACAGACGGCCTGGGCATCGTGTTGGCCGCGCACCCGTATCATGTGGATCCGGAAGTGCATCACGGCATTCCGGAATACATCGCTTCCCTGGGATTGGCCGTGTTGACCGAGGACTCCGTGGCCCATCTGGCCCCGCCGCTGAAACTGCGCGTGGTGGATCAGTGGACCTACCACGCCCGTCTGTACCGCGCGGCGGCCGTGGCGGCGCAACGGCCGTCGCTGGCGCTGGTGCACCTCGTGTCCTTCGGCTGCGGGCTGTCCGCCCTGACGGCCGAGCAGATGGAGGAAATTCTGGCCACGACCGGACGGCTGTATACCCAGATCAAAATCGACGAAGGGCACAACATCGGCCCGGCCCGTATCCGCATTCGTTCCCTGCTGGCTTCCATGAACTACCGGCGTCATCGTCCGGCCGCGCCGCGCCCGCCCGTTGCGCCTCCGCCGCCCTACACGGTCGATATGCGGGAAACGCATACTATCCTTATGGGCATGGTGTCTCCGTTCCATTCCCGGTTGATGGAACGCGCCTGCCGGGCCTGCGGCTACAAGACCGCGCTGTTGCCGGACGTGAGCCGCGCCGCCGTGGAGGAAGGGCTGCGGCTGGTGAACAACGATGTCTGCTATCCGGCCATCGTCACCGTGGGGCAACTGGTCCATGCGGTGCGCACGGGCGATTACGATCCGGACAAGGTCGCGCTGATGACCTATCAGACCGGGGGCGGTTGCCGGGCCACCAACTATTATTCGCTGCTGCGCAAGGCGTTGGCCGACAGCGGCCTGGGGCATGTGCCCATCATTTCCTTCAATCTTATGGGGATGGACGCCAGCCCGGGTTTCCGGATCGACAGGCGTCTGCTCAACAGGGCTTTCATGGCCTGCTGTCTGGGCGATCTTTTATCGCGGCTGCTGTTGCGGGTGGAACCCTACGAGGCCGTGCCCGGCGCGGCTCGCAAGCTGGCCGACGCCTGGCTGGAACGTTGCGGGGAGGCGCTGTTCGACGGCACGCGCCGGACGTACTCGCGTATCGTTCGTTGCATGGTGGAGGATTTTGACGCGCTGCCGTTGTCGCCTGTTCCTCGTCGTCCGCGGGTGGGAGAAATTCTGGTCAAATACCATACCTTCGCCAACAATCGGCTGGCGGAGACGGTAGTGGCCGAAGGCGGCGAAGTGATCCTGCCGGATATTCTGGATTTTTTTCTGTACTGCCTGTATGATGACATATATCGGTATCGCCGTCTGGCGGGGACGCTGGGATCGGCTTTCAAGAGCCAGATTTTCCGGAGGGTCATCGAGTGGTACCGCAAACCCGTGCTGACGGCGTTGCAGGGCAGCGTGCGTTTCGAGACGCCCACGCCGTTCGACGACATGGTGCGTCTGGCGCGGGGCTGGGTGTCGCTGGGACATCAGGCCGGGGAGGGCTGGCTGCTGACCGCGGAGATGGTCAAATATCTGGAGTCCGGCGTGGACAACATCATCTGCGTGCAGCCCTTCGGGTGCCTGCCCAACCATATCACCGGCAAGGGCATGTTCCGCGAACTCAAGCGTCGCTACCCTCATGCCAATATCGTCGCCATCGACTACGATCAGGGGACCAGCGAGGCCAATCAGGTCAACCGCATCAAGCTGATGATGGACACGGCCCGCAGAAGCGCGGCCTGAGGACGCATGCACAGAGTTCACAGCCGTCGCGGAAGCGATGACGAAAATACACTTGTCGCGCCAATTCGTGAAAAACCTCTCCTTTGGTAGACACCGGGCCTCTTGACGGCGTAGTCGGAGCGCCAGGCGTCATGCCCCATGATTTTTTTGGGGGGCAGCGCAGATTTCAGATCCTCGGCTGTGCCGTTGCTGACGACGTTGACTTCTGTGGGGACAGTCATGGGCATCCCCTGCATTTCCATGGAATGAGAAAAAGAGACATGGCGCAACCCATGCCTCCGAGGTTTTTCAGGACGTTTTCCGGTCCGAGCGCATGCCGGTCGGCTGCCGGAACGATGGGAAAAGGTTATTCCGGGGCCTTGACTCCGGAGAGCGCCTCCAGTTGTCCGCCGCGGAAGATCATCCGGGTGGCGGCCGCATCGGCCAGTTCGGCCACGTCCATAAGCTTTTCCAGAAATTCCAGCATTTCCACGCGGCGGCCTTCCGCCGACCAGGTGAAATCCTCTTCCATACGGCCGGAAGACAGATAGTCTTCCAGTTCCTGCAGATAGGTCATGTTGAGCATATACCGGGCTCCTGAGGGAATGGGAGCATCCTGAGCATTGCCGCGTCACGCTTCGGCGTCCATAAAGACCGATGTCCGCGCGACGGGGCGGGCGGTGCGGAAACGCCGCTTGGGGGATGCTCTGAATGGACGCCATCTATGTAGCGGATTTCTCTGAAAGAGGAAACTGCCGCAGAAACAGGGTCGCAAGTTCGTCCGCCATGGCTTCCACGTCTTGCAGTTCCCGCGGCGTGGGGGCGTCGATATGGATGCCGCAGGCCACGGAGACGGCGATGCCCAATGTCGCGGCCAGACGCAGGGCCAGCCGTCTGGCCAGGAGATCCTCCCGGTGGCCGGGCAGCGTGAGC
>CASQEL010000164.1 GCA_949427775.1 uncultured Desulfovibrionaceae bacterium | reverse complement strand
CAGCACATCCGCGGCAACGGAGGGATGCCAGCCTGTCGCCCGCTTCCAGCCGCAGGCATATTCCCAATCTGTCATGGGGACATTCCGCGCGCCGGGGAAAAAATCCGCCAGCAACTGGGCCAACCATGCGGCATAGCCCCGACGGCTTTCCACAGAGCATGGAGCTGGGGTACGACGTATGCGCAAGCTCTCTTCGTTCAGTATCCCTGCCGCTCCCAGAGCTGCCTCATCTGTATAGGCGCCGATAACCGGCCCTATCGGATTACGCCCGGTCGTGCCGTAAACCTTGCGCAGATGCTCTTCCAATTCATGACGGCTGAAGTCCATGCCCAGAGTTTCCGTGCCCTCGACAAAAACACGGAACCACAGATCCGCGCCCTTGCGGGGGTGACACAACTGGAGATGCAACAGCCATTGCACGACGCTGCTGGAGAGATAGGGATCTTCAAGTAGAACAGCCTGACCGAATGGAGTCAGGGTAAACGTCCAGACATCGTCCTTTTTTTGGGGACACAACAGGCCCATGCCGCGGCAATAGTCGATGGAAGGCTGCACCTTGCCGGAGCTGCTGCCGGTAGGAATGCCGGTTTGGGAGCTGATCTCCGCAAGCGTGCCGCTTTTGCCGAGGGCGGCGTAGCGCAGCAGGGCGGAAAGATAATTCCGCTCGGGCTTGAATGTTCTGTGAAAATTGCGAGGGAGAGGTATGAATTTAATTGCCAAAACCTCGTTCCTCCATGGAGCTTACCTTGGCAAAACGAACTCTGGGCTCGCCGGGTTTCGCCGGTCCCACAAGATAGCACTCGCCCCTCCCCAAGCCGGCGAGGCGTGCTTTCCACTCCGCAGCGGAGCAGTTTGGGTCTACGTCATGGAACAGTTTGCCACAGTCCGCCATCTCGTTGTCTGACGGGCGGAAATAGAGCTTGCACGCGGCCTGGTTAAGAAGGCTCAGGGCAGCGGGCTTAAGCCCCGCGAGAAATTGCGTGGCGGCAATGAGTCCCATGCCGAACTTGCGTCCTTCGCGCAGAATTTTGGCCAGCGGCGAATTGTCGCCCATGCTGAGATTCTGGATCTCGTCAAGCACGACAACACTGGGGTTTTGAGGATGTCCGCGGCGTTGCGCGTCGAAGAAGAGATCCCACAGCACAAATTCAATCATCCCGCCTGCGGAAAGAGGCGCGATATTGGCGAACTGAAAGACATGATTGCACGGCGGCATGACATGATACAACTCTTCCCAGCCGGCCTTGCCCCTGCAATCAGCAAAAGGTTTCAGCCTGCCAAATTTTTGGATATGGGGTCGGAGGGTTTCGAGACTTTTTCGGGGATGCTCCCCGTCCTCCAAGAACAGGCCCAGCATGTTTTCCACCTCATGCAGCGTGGCGACCTCATGCCGTTCCAGGCAGGCGCAGATGGCAGCATGTAGAATGTTGACCTGTTGCGAGCCAAGATCAAAAACCTTTTTGAAAATATCGGTGATGCGGTCGGCCACGATAAACGGCGTCTCCCGGGAGAGCGTACTGCCGAGCATCACGGGTTGCCGCGTGAAGGGATTGATCGGCAAAGGCTGGTTGCAGACGAAATGTTGCCGTTCCTCGGGAAAATAGGGCCTCACAGGCGGCAATATCTCGTTGGGTGCGAAGCTTTGGCTGTAGTCCAGCACCAGAGTGTTAAGTCCCTGACGGGCGAGCTCGGCCAGGATGCATTGAATAGCGTAGGTTTTGCCGTTGCCGGAGCTGCCGAAAATAACCAGATGCCGATTTACCGCATCCCGGAAGTTCCAATAGACTTTTTTGCCGCTTTTGTCCGTGCCTAGCAGAATGTGTTCGGGGACGACGGAGACGTCCGGCGCTTCAACGTGAGCCGGTTTATTCGGTTCAGCGGGCTCTGGCTCGTCCGGCGCAGCGGGAGGCTGTCCGGTAGAACCTCCTCTACCATTAAATGCGTTCGATTCAGACTGATTTTCATCCGCTCCCACATTCGCTTCGAAGTGATTGAGAAAGTCGGCGAGCTCCCGCTCCTGATCCGACGAAGCGTTGCTGTCGGAGAGTTGGTAATCGCGTTCCCAGTCCGACACATCATCCTCGTCCATGTCCTCATCGTCCACACCGCCGGCAGTCTCGGTGTCGCCGGAATCAACGGACTCAGCGAGGGGAGACTCTTCTCCTGTCTCCTCCGGCCGTTCGCGCAGCATGTCTTCCCAGATTTCGGAGGCATCCTGCGTGAGGCGAACATGCAAGGGGTGGCCGATGACCGCATGGGCAGCGGAAACGCCGTCAATATCCCAGCTCTCTATCCAGCGGGCATTCCGACCGGCATCATCCGTCCAATACGTCAGCAGCAAGGCGTCCCAGTCTATGGAGAACTGCCCTTCGGCCAGTTGTTCCAGCAATCCGGCAATGCTGCGTGCTTCAACCTCCCGATTCGCCTGCAAGCCGCTGCTGATGACGCGATGCAGCTGGTGCCACCAATAACGGCGGTCAGGGCGCTCGTCGTCCAGCTCGCCGTCTCTGCAGGGCTGAAAGAGCGGCAGCAATCGCCTCAGCCCGCTGCGTAGTTGGGCATGACCTTTCCAAACAACGTTATCGTTTGCCTGCCCCAGCTTGCATTCCACCAGGGTCGCGCGCAAGTGTAAACGGCCGCTCCGTTCTTCGCCACGGATCCAGAAAAGATCGGGCCGCCGCTCATCTTCCGTGCCCGTGGGCGGGAACCAGTGCTGGTAGGCATCCAGAGAAATCATGGCCTCGCACAGGGCCTCGGAGGCATGGAGAAGGCGACGGGTCAGCGAATAGGCCAGAAAGTCGCGGATATGCTCGTCGCGCAGGCTGGCCGCGCGCACCAAAACCATGCCCGCCAATCTTTCCGTCTTCAGAAGCGTTGCGACCATGCGATCGCAGGTGGCCTTGTCCGGGCCCTGCTCGCCGTAAAGGCCGGCCAGTCGTTCGCTGATATGGACGCGCAAATCTTCGCAACTCAGCTGTTCGGAAGAAATGGTGTAGTTTGCCTCGCCGTGGCTGCCTACGCCGGAACCGAACGCGATGATGTCCCGGACGTGATCCTCCGGGGCGGAGTCGCGAATCAGGGCTTCATCCATGGCGGGATCAACGCAGATCACCCACTCCGCTGCCTTGTGCAGGGCCGAGATGGCCCTCGTCCACTCATTAAAATTTCCCGTGCTGACGACCAGCGAATCATCCGCATGGGCATTCGGATTATGCAGGGCGTGGATCAATGCCGTATGCCGCGAGCCGAGAGAGAACTGGCGTAGGCTGATGATGCGTGCGCGTTGCAGCCTGTCCATTTCCGACCGGGAAGAACAGTATTTCTTTTCCAAAATGGGAAATTTCAGCTCTGTTTTGGTGATGTCGAACTTCTCCACATCTACAAAACGGTTGTAAATTTCGCTCATGCCGAGAATACCATAAAGCAGCGCGATATCTACATTCAGGTGATCTTTATCGATGTAGTCCTCAATATCTTGGCTCTGCCGCGTCAGACGGTGCGCCAGAGAGATGCGGCAGTAGCGATAGCAGGAATTGCCACTTTGCTCATCTTCATTGCGGGCGGCATCCCAGCGACTTTGCCAGTGCCCCAGCCAAGTGCGCAGGGCCGTGGCGTCGGCGCGCTTGCTGAAAAAGATCAGGCGAATGTCATAACGCCTATTTGCATGCAGCCGCTGCTCCTGTTCCAGATGTCGCAAAAAGCTGTGCAGGCCGGCGATGACAGGCTGTACCGAGCTGTTGCGGAACACGGCGAGGCTTATGCCGTCCCAAGCCTGGGGCCGCAGATCGTAGTATTGTCGGAGCAGGCGATCCAAAAGGAGAGACTCCTCGCTCTTCGCATACAGATCGATATCGCTGAGCTTTTCTTCAAAGCGGTTTTCCCCGTCCAGGAAGCGCGTCGCCAGGGAGTACGTCACCGGATGTTCCATATGGCCGATTTTATGAACGTAGCCGTCGCCGTTCAATTCACTGACCAGCCTCTTGTCCGGGGCGCCCAGCAGCGTGCAGATCGGCGCGTGAATCTTCGCCAGGCCGAGATAGCGTTGCCATGCTGCGGGCGGAAAGGCAGCCTTGTATATGGCCTTGCGATATTCATGGAGAAAGGCGGCGCACAAAAAGGTCATTTGCGCCTGTATCTGTTCGAGCAGTGCCGGATGAAGAACCGTGACAACGGCGGAATCCTCGTAGCCGGCTATGCGCCTATCCTGCTCGGAAGAAGGGCAAAGCACAAGAAACGCGCGCATCAGCAGGACGCCAAGAGACGATGTTCCCTCGCATGTGTGCTGACAGGCCTTTTCAAGCGTTTCTTCGTAGGCGACTTTCAAATCGCGCCAAGGGCTTCCGCCACCGGCATCCTCGTCAAACAGCGCACAGAGCAGGCTTTTTTCAACAGCATAGCGCACGAAATCCCGATAGCAGCGTGCGAGGTGGCGCAAAGAAGGCAGCAGAGGGTCATGACCGTCATAGTCATACGGCAGGGCTTCGGCAATATTTTCGCTGTCGCGTAGGCTGTGGCGCAGCACTTCGCGCGTATCTTCATCATCCGGGGCGGTCAGCAGTTCTCCATAATAGGGGAGATGGTACACCGGCGGAAAATCGCTACGCTCTCCGATGCACTCTGCGGCGTAGTGCAGCAATTTCACGTTCAGGATGTCGCCGTGCGTCTCCGGAAGAATCCAGGAATACTTCATGCTGAAACAGACTTCAGCCTCCGCGCTTTCCGCCACTTCCACCTCGAAGCAGAAACTAGGCGTTTTACGGGTCGCCTGCGTCTTCAAATCGTCCGGATTATCGGGAAGCAGGCGGCTCCTTATTTCCGGCATGTCGGGCACTTCACCCAAATATTTCTCACGCAGACGATCCACACCGTCCAGAAGGTGGGTCAACCGCTCACGGGCCGGTGCGCAGAGTTCGACGCTCAGACCTTTCTCATCTTTTTCACACATGAATTCGTAAGACAGGCCGCGCAGGCGCAGGCTGCCGGGTCTGATGAAATCAGGACTTTTGCAAGAGGCCTGCATCGTGTACCAAATGGCGGAAAGCACGCTTTCCAGCAGAGGACCATACAGACGTCTGGGCGTTTCCCTGGGCGTTTTCGTCCTTGTCGGGCGGCAGCGCAAGATCACGTCGTGTATAAAGACAAAATCGCATTCCCAAAGTTTTTCCCTTTCCTCCTGGTTTTCCGTAGTAATATATTGCAGCAGCCCTTTCAAAAAATCCTGGCCGGAAGCATAGGACGGGCATATTTCTTCCGGCCGATCCTCCAGATCGCCCATTTTTCTGTCATGCCGTTCAAACAGGTCAAGGGCGGTTTCCAC
>CASQEL010000163.1 GCA_949427775.1 uncultured Desulfovibrionaceae bacterium | reverse complement strand
GTGGTTTACTGTTTCAGGCGCTACGCGCCTTCAACTGGCTAAAGCCATAATACAAAAACGCCCTCCGGCGTCATGCCGAAGGGCGTTTCCGCATACAATCGCAGGTCTGAGATTAGCTGCCGCCCATGAGCCATTTCAGCGGCGTCAGCGACAACGAGGGGAAGAACAGCAGGATGAAGAGCATGATGAATTCCGTAATCAGGAACGGCAGCATGCCCCGAACCAACGCGGTGATCTTGATGTTGCCCACCCCGCAGACCACGTACAGCACGGTACCCACTGGAGGCGTGATGACCCCGATGCCCAGGTTGAGAATAAACAGCAGGCCGAAGTAGTAGGGATCGATACCCGCCTGCGTGATCAGCGGGTAGAAGACCGGGGCGAAGATCAGGATGTTGGGCGTCAGGTCCATGACCATGCCCACCAGGAACAGAAAGACGTTGATGGCCAGCAACAGCAGCACGGGGCTGTCGATCAGCGGGCTGAACAGCTCTGTCATCTGGGCCGGAATCTGGGCGACGGTGATGAACCAGCCCACCGCCGTAGCTGTGGCCACGATGAGCATGACCACCGCCGTGGTGCGCGCCGCGCGGGCGCTGACCCGCAACAGCCCCAGCAGGGACAGCTCCCGGTAATAGCAGACGCATACCAGGATGGCGTAAATGGCGGCGAATGCGCCGCCTTCCGTAGGCGTGAACACGCCGAAACGGATGCCGCCCAGCAGCAGCACGGGCATCATGAAGGCCGGGGTCGCGTCACGAATGATCTTCCATTTTTCTTCTTTGGTGAAGGTGATGGTTTCATTGTAACCGTCGTGACGGACGATGAAAAACCAGACGACCATCAGCGCGAGCCCGATGAAAATGCCGGGGAACAGGCCGATCATGAGCAGTTTGGTGATAGACAGGCCGCTGATGGTGGCTCCGAGCAGAATGAAGTTGGTGCTCGGCGGAATGATCGGCCCCAGGATGGCGCCCGAGGCGATGACGCCCCCCGCGCGGCCGGGCTTGTAACCCACCTGCGCCATCATGGGCAGCAACAGGCCGCCCAGCGCCGCCGCCTCGCCCACGGAGCTGCCCATAAGTCCGGCGAAAATGACGCTGGAGATGATGGCGGCGTAGCCCAGACCGCCCCGAACGCGGCCGATCATCAATTGCGCCAGTTGCACCACGCGCTTGGACAGCCCGCCCTCGGCCATGATTTCTCCGGCAAACACGAAGAAAGGGATGGCCATCAGCGGATAGTTGTTGGCTCCGTCCAGCATGGTGGAGGGAATGATCATGGTGTCCCACATGCCGGAGTGCCACATCAGCACGGTGGCACAGAGCACAAGCACCATGGAAATGGGAATGCCCAGCACCAGAAAGACGAACAGCGTGCCCAGAAAAAGAAACAGTTCCATGCGCTACGCTCCCTGGTTATCGGCTTTGGTAAACGATTCGACCGGTCTGCGCAGCAGAAGAATAAAATCGCGCAGATGGATCACCAAAGCGGCCAACGCCATAATGGGCAACGTGCTGTTGATCCAGGCCATATTGACGTCGGTGGCCACAGAATTGGTGTCCATGGTCTGGAGCACATACTCTATGCCGCCCTTCAACAGCAGCGCCAGCGCGCCGAGGGTCAGCAGGGAGGCGATGATCTCCAGGGTTTTGCGGGTCGCCCCCGAGCACATGTCCAGAAACATGTCCACGGCGATGTGCTTATGCCGGTAGAAGGCCTCAATTGCTCCGAAAAACGTAATATAAATAAAAAGAAAACGCGCCCATTCTTCACTGGGAGGATAGCTGCCGCCGAAAACGTAACGCAAAAAGGCATTGTAAAACACCAGGCCGATCATCCCCAAAAAAATACTGGCGCAGAAAATTTCAAAAAGCAGTTCACCAACAGACTCTTTCTTTTTTCCGACTGCGGGAGAAGTCGGAGGCGTGCCGGGTGTGGAAACGGTCTCGCTGCTCATGATGAACCTCAATAACACGTGATAGATGCCCGCGTGCGGCGCACGCAAAACGAAAAAAAGGGATTCCGGCCCGGCCGGAATCCCTTTGCAACACGATCCGCTACTTCTTCTCGCGATAGCTGTTCGCGCTGTCAAGAATTTCCTTGGCATTGGGAACGGTGTCGTAGAACAGCTTCCAGCTGCGCTTGCCCGCTTCCACCATATAGTCATGGAACTCCTTGGACGGCGTGTTCACAACGCCCTTGCCTGTCTTGATGGCTTCAACGGCCTTCCTGTCGCCTTCAGCGACCATCTTCCACACGTCGTCGGCGGAGCGTCGGGCAGCTTCATCGATCCACTTTCTGTCCTGCTCAGGCAGGGACTGATAGAACTTGTCGTTGATGTACAGAGAATGGATCACCAGAATGTGCCCGGTCAGGGTAATCTGAGGGGTGATTTCGTACATTTTCAGAGCCACGATGTCGGCCAGCGGGCTGTCGCCGCCGTCGATGACGCCCTGATCCAACGCGCTGGGCACTTCGGCAAAGGGCATGGGCTGGCCGCTGATACCGCATTCCTTGGCGAAGTTGGTGTACAACGGAATATTGGGCACACGCATACGCAGACCCTTCAGATCTTCAGGGCCGGTCAGAACCTTTTTGGTGTAGAAATGACGGAAGCCCAGAGGAAAGGCATTGAGCGTGCGCAAACCGGATTTTTCGGTGAATCCCTGGTTGATCAACTCAAAAGTCTTGCCTTCCATGGCCCGGCGGGCATGCTCCAGGCTGTCGAACAGCATGGGGGTTTCCAGCATGGCCATGGCGGGATGCAGGGCCGAGGTCTGCGTGCCCGTGGCGCACATCTGGATGATGCCCTTGCGGGTGCTGGCGATGTAGGCGTCTTCCTTGCCCAACTGGCTGTTGGGGAACACCTGCACCACGTATTTGCCGCCGGAAAGCTCCGCCAGATACTTGCCGAAATTGCGCATGCCGATGGTTTCGGGCTCGCCCTCCGGCTTCATGCCGGCGATTTTGATGACCACTTTTTTCTCCGCCGCCATGCCGGGGGCCACGGTCATGCCCAGGACAATACCCATTGCCAGGATCAATGCCAGAATACGTTTCATCATCCACCTCGTTCCATGGTTTGGGGTTACGATGCAAGAATCCTACACTCTCCGATGCGCTTTGCAAGTGCGGCGTGTCTCCCGGAACTTTATCCAAAGGCGTTTCCGACAACGCCGCCGCGCTCAAGCCATCGCGGGACATCGTTGCGCTTTCGCACAGATGCTCCGATCCGCACCTCGCCTGCAATTCCCGAAGAAAATCGCACGGGCCGCATTACGCCGCGGCGTTTTCCGCGCGCCTGCCCGGCGTGCACAATATGGTCATGGCGCGCAGGTACGCCTGACGACGGGCCAGATAAAAGGCCAGCGGCCGCGAAAAATTGCGTCCCACAAGACCATCCACAAGCAACTGGCTTATTTCCCTCTCCCGGACAAGAACCAGCTGCGAGCGAACCAGAACGGTGCGATCCGCCTGGGGCATGCCGCGCACAAGGAGCTTCAAGGCATCCTGAGCGCGCGGTTGATAGAACCAGAAATACATCAAATCCAAAGCATTAACAAGGAGCGCCAATTCCAGACGACGGGCTTCCTCATCCATGCGATCTCCCAGTCCGCCCGGCCGCGCCAGCTTGCGAAGCACGTCCTCCTCCGGAAACAGCAATTCCAGTCTGGTGTAACACTCGAACACACGGGCCAGCTTGCTGTCATAGTCCCACCGCCGCATGCGCAGATTGTTCTGACTGTCGGCGTAGCCTTCGATCAACGCCGCCACGGTATCCGAGGCCAGTTTGGAAACAATAGCCGCGCTGGGCACCAGAATACCCATGGGATCGACCACGCCGCAGGCCAGCAACAGTTTCAGCAGGGCCGCATTGTACAGGGAGGACACCGGAATCGCCAGAGCGCTGCGAAAGATGTTGCCGATGGCCGCCTCCCGCGGGAACCCGCGGTAAACGTTGTGCGCGCAGATGTAGAAACCGTTCACGATATTCAGCACCGTGAACACGATGGCGGAATCCTCCCGCACGTTATACCCCAGCCAGTCTTCCAGCATCCAGACGCGCACGATCACTTCCAGCAGGAACACGGAAATGCCCGTGTACATGAGCGAATCGCAGATCCGGTTCAGACTTACATGATCCCGCCAGCGCAACAGCGTAGTATGCGCCACGCCGCCTCCGGCCATGACCATCTGAATAATGTTGCGCACCCCGGTAATGCCGAACCAGATCACCGTGCCGAACCAGGCCAAAAACCACCAGTCCTGCGTATACCAGAAAGAAAATACGGACGGAATGAACCCGGCCAGAACCTTGAGCCAGTTGGTGACTTCCGTGCTCAGATAGGCCGGCCCCGGCTTCCGCTGCCTGCTCCGCATGTCCTCTTTTCCCATCAGGCCGTTGCTGTGATGCAGCACAAGGCCGCCCAGACCGGCTACATTGCCGTTTTCACACACGCGAGACGTGTCGCTCAGCGCCACCCACTCCCGGCGGCGCCGGTATCCCAGATGGCGACACCCGGGCAGACGACGCAACACACGCGTCAGGCCGTTCCTCCATCGGGGATGTTCGTTGGCGGTATAGGTGATGCGCTCTTCCACGCGCGTGCACACGGGGATGGGCATGGTCAGGGCGGTCTGTTTTTTCAGCGCCTTCTGCGCCCTGACGGGCAGCGTCTCCGGAAACACCATGCCCATGCCGAAATTGCGGGAGGTGCGGCTGGCGGAATCCGAGCCCATGCGGCTCTTCAGGGGCGTGGCCTTGTAATACTCCCAGAGCGTCGGCACATTGCGCAGGATGATCTGAAATTTGTCGCGGCGCGCGATGTCGCCCTCGGATTCCATTTCCCTGATCATCTTGCGCACCAGCTGCTTGATGCGCGGTCCGCGGCCCTCGTTGAGCACGCGCTGCAATTCGTTGATGGCGCCGATGTCGGCCAGTCGCCCTTCGTGCCAATCCTTCAGGTTGAAGATTTCCAGATGGGTGATGCCTCCCTGGCAATCCCACAGCAGCTCCAGCACGTCCCTCGGGTCCATCTTGGCCAGATTGAGGATGATCCGGTAACCGGAATGCAGGTTGGTCAACCAGCTTACCAGCACGCCGGGCTGCATGCTGAGCAGCTCCGGCATGCCCTCCTGATCCGGCACGTGACGCGACGGCAGGCCGGGATTTTTTTTCGGCGACAACCACTCGTCCATGACGGATTCGTCCCCGAAGCCGTCCAGCGCCTCCAGTTCCTGCCGAACCTGCTCCGCCCGGGCCGGATCCGCCAGCAACGGGCGCAACGCCGCAGCCCGCGTCTGCATGGCGGGCAGAATATGCTT
>CASQEL010000162.1 GCA_949427775.1 uncultured Desulfovibrionaceae bacterium | reverse complement strand
GAGGACATCGCCGCCTGCCGCGCCTGGGACGAACTGCCCGTGACCGTGCGCGACTACATCTTGCGCATCGAAGCCCTGACCGGCGTCCGGGTGTCCTTCGTGTCCGTGGGGCCGGATCGGGATCAGACCATCCGGCGATAGAGGATTTTTGAAAGAACTCTTGTGACGACAGCGCTCCGGCCGGAGGAGCACGGCGACGCCGCGGGCGTCCGGCCGACGGAGCGCGGGGATGCAACGCCTGTCACGGGAGAAGAGGGGGGCGCGGAGCCCCCCTGTGATCCCCCTGTCACGACATCCGCAGGAATATGGACATGAGGCGCTTCCACGCGCCGTTCCACTGAAAACGCATGGCCAGAGAATCCGTATCCAAAATCGCGCCGCCGCAACAGCTCTCTCCGGAGGAGGCCCGCCGCGCCTTCGACCCGGCCTTCGCGCCGGGCATGGAGCGCGTCCGGGGCATCCTCGCCCCGCTGGCCGACACGCCGCCGCAGGTGCTGCTGCTGGAAGGGGGGTCCGAAGGGGAACGCGCGGCCCTGGCCCGCTGGTGGGCGGCCCTGCTCAACTGCCCGGCGCGGCGGGAAGGCGGCGCGCCCCAAAACGCGGCAGGCGACCTGCCCGGCCCCTGTCTCCACTGTCCCGACTGCCTCCAGATCGGCGCGGGCGCGCATCCGGACGTGCACGCCTTCGACGGACGTATTTCCAACAAGGACGACGAGGAAAATCCCGGTCCGGTGCGGGCCTTCAACATGGAGAACGTCCGGACCCTCAAGAGTCGCCTGGGCGACGCGCCCCACGGCGCGGGCCGCCGGGTGGTGATCCTGGACGGCCTGAGTCTGACCCGCGACGAAGCGGCCAACGCGCTGCTCAAGGCCCTGGAAGAACCCTCGGCCACCACCGTGTTCGTGCTGCTGGCTCCCCAGCGGGAGCAGCTTCTGCCCACCCTGGTGTCCCGCAGTTGGACCCTGACCCTGCCCTGGCCCGCCACCGACGCCGTAGATCCCGCCCTGACTCCCTGGCTCGACGCCCTGGCCGGTTTTCTGACCCACGGGCGGGGCTGGCTGACCCTGACGGCGGCCAAGGGCGCTGTGGACCCTGCCCTGGCCCGGCATGTGCTCCTGGCCTGCGAGAAAAGTCTGGCCGCCGCGCTGTCGGGCGCGCCCCGGCGGCATGCGCTCCCGACCACCGGCTATTTCGCCGCCCTGAGCGACGCCGGACGGGCCGCCGCCGGAGAAGTGCTGGCCGGCGCCCAGGAAGCCCTGCTCTGTAACGTCAATCCGGCCCGCGTGCTGGACTGGACCGCCACCCGGTTGTACAGCCTGTCGCGCGATTGAAAACCGGGCGGAAACGCTGTCCGGCATGTCCTCTTCCGCTCTCCGGCCGCGCGGATCGGCTGTTTTTTCGCCGACCGGGCATCGCCGCCGGTCATGTTCCCCGCCGAAAACGGACGCCTGACGCCCCAAGTCAATCGTATGAACGAAGATAATTTATTGAAAATATTGATGACTTATAAATAGGTCGTTAAAAATTTCCTTTGTTATTTCAAGGCGTGAACCCAACCCCCTTTACCGGACGTTGGAAAATGGGTATCTGTGAAGCGAAGACATGCAATACTAGTACCGCATAACACAAAATACTTCGTATTTTACGTCAAGATCATTCGCCGAAAAACACGGTTTTCGGCTCATTCACGGCGACTACGCCGCCGCGCCATGCTCTCGCATGGCGCCTAGTACACAGAAACTTTAGATGTTTCTATAGTACTAGAGCATTTCAACCGTGAACTGCTCTAAGGAACCGGATGAAACAGAAGATTCCCTTCGCCGCTCCGCATGCGCGCGGCAAGCGCACGAACAAGGATACGCTGTTGAAAACAGTGGCGATGCATACGTCGGTCGCTGAAAATCTTTTTCGCTATTTCAAAGAGTTATACGTTTTATACGATTACTCTGCCCGCATGCGGCGTTTCTCTTGCGGGAGCAGGGCATAGACCCTAGTATGGGGACTTCCCAACGGGACCAAACGGCCTTGCCCCGCCGCCCCCGAGACGGCATCAGCCCCCATTGACATGCCGTCCGCGAAAGGCCGCCCGCTTTCCGCAGGCACGGCACGCGCCCGCATCGGGCGACGCTGTAGCGCGCCGCCCGATCGACCATCGCCCCGCAACGCCGCGGGACGCAAAACGGCGCTCTTGCGGCGGGGAATACACAAGGACCGCCCCCAAAAAGCACCGTCAGGAGTAGAAATGTCCATTTTGCATCAAAAAAGATCCCCCAAAATCTTTTCTCTGGAAGAAACAGAGAAACCGCAGCTCTTCCGGGAAGTCTTTCCCTACACCAGCATCAGCCGCACCGATTTCGACGACGTGCTGATGGTGCCGCGCCCCGCGGAACCGATGTTCATCACCGACACCACCTTCCGCGACGGCCAGCAGGCCCGTCCCCCCTATACCGTCAAACAGATCGCCCGCATGTTCGACCTGCTGCACAAACTCGGCGGCAAAAGCGGTCTGATCCGCGCCTCGGAATTTTTCATGTACTCCCCCAAGGACCGCAAGGCCATCGAAGTCTGCCGGGCGCGAGGCTACCGCTTTCCGCGCGTGACCGGCTGGATTCGGGCCAACAGGGACGACCTCAAACTGGCCAGAGACATGGAATTTGATGAAGTGGGCATGCTGACCAGCGTGTCCGACTACCATATTTTCCTCAAGCTCGGCAAAACCCGCCGACAGGCGCTGGAAGACTACGTGGCCCTGGCCGCCCAGGCCCTGGAATGGGGCATCGTGCCCCGCTGCCACTTCGAAGACATCACCCGCGCGGACATTCACGGCTTCTGCCTGCCCCTGGCCCAAAGACTCATGGAGCTTTCCCGCCAAAGCGCCATGCCCGTCAAAATCCGACTCTGCGACACCATGGGCTACGGCGTGCCCTACCACGGCGCCGCCCTGCCCCGCTCCGTACAACGCATCGTCCGGGCCTTCACCGACGACGCCGGCGTGCCCGGCGAATGGCTGGAATGGCACGGACACAACGACTTTCACAAGGTGCTCGTCAACGGCGTCACAGCCTGGCTGCACGGATGCAGCGCGGTCAACGGCACACTCCTGGGCTTCGGCGAACGCACCGGCAACACCCCCCTCGAAGCCCTGGTCATCGAATACATTTCCCTCACCGGCGACGACGGCGCGGCCGACACCACCGTGATCAACGAAATCGCCGAGTATTTCGAAAAGGAACTCGACTACCGCATTCCCGCCAACTACCCCTTCGCCGGACAGGACTTCAACGCCACCAGCGCGGGCGTGCATGTGGACGGGCTGGCCAAAAACGAGGAAATCTACAATATCTTCGATACCAAAACCCTGCTGGGCCGTCCCGTGCCCATCATCATCACCGACAAGTCGGGCCGCGCGGGCGTGGCCTACTGGATCAACACCGCGCTCAAACTCCCCGAAGAACGCCACGTCTCCAAAAAACACCCCGCCGTGGGCGAAATCTACGCCAGAATCATGAAAGCCTACGAAGACGGCCGCAGCACCTCCTTCTCCAACAAGGAGATGAATGCCCTGGTACAACGCTACATGCCCGAACTCTTCGTCACCGAATTTGAACAGATCAAGCGTCTGGCCGGAGAACTGGCCGCCCACCTTCTGGTGCGCCTGTCCCAGGAACCCGCACTTCTCCACGCCGGCAAAGACGCCTGCGCCTGCCTGGATCAGTTCGTGCGCAGCTATCCCTTCATCCAGTACATCTATCTCACCGATACCCGGGGCAAGCTGCAATGCGCCACCATCACCGATCCCGCCTACCGGGAAAAATACGAAGCCCTGCCCCTCGGCTATGACTTCTCCAACCGCGAATGGTTCCAGGTGCCCATGAAAACCGGCGACCTGCACATCATGGACGTGTACCAGTCGCAGTTCACCCGCCAGCTGATCATCACCGTGTCCTGCGCCGTCACCGACGCCCAGGACGCCATCGTCGGCGTAATAGGAGCCGACATCCAGCTCGAACAGTTGCTCCGGCGCGCCCAGGCGCTGAAGGAAGAGGTTCACGGCCCCGAGGCCGACGAGGAATAGACGGCCGCAAGCCGGAAACACCGACCGCGCGCCCCGCACCCGCGCGGCCCAAGCACAAGGGGATACCCCATGCGGAAAACAGTGTATTGGATTGAAGGCGACGGCATCGGTCCCGAAGTCTGGAACGCCGCGCGCCCGGTCATTGACGAAGCCGTGACCGCCGAATACGACGGCGAGCGTAGCCTGGAATGGGTGGAACTTCTGGCCGGGGAAAAAGCCCTCGCCGCCGGGGAAACCCCGCTGCCCGAGGCCACCCTGACCGCCCTGCGCGACGCCGAGCTGGCCATGAAAGGCCCCCTGGGCACCCCCGTGGGCTCCGGCATCCGAAGCCTGAACGTGGCCCTGCGCCGGACTCTGGATCTGTACGCCTGCATCCGGCCCATCCGGCACTTCGGCGGGCTAGAAACACCCGTCAAGCACCCGGAACGCGTAAACATGATCGTCTTCCGCGAGAACACCGAAGACGTCTACGCGGGCATCGAATTCGCGGCCCAAACCCCCGAAGCCCGCAAGCTCGTCGCCTTCCTGCGCGACGAAATGAACGTACAGATAGCCGAATCCGCCGCCGTGGGCCTCAAGCCCATGACCGAAGCCGGTTCCAAACGCCTGGTGCGCCGCGCCCTGCGCTACGCCCTGGATCAAAAGCTGCCCAGCCTGACCCTGGTGCACAAGGGCAACATCATGAAGTACACCGAAGGCGCCTTCCGCCAATGGGGCTACGACCTGGCGGCCCAGGAATTCGGAGATCGCACCTGCACGGAAAAAGACCCCGCGGCCGGCCGCCTGATCATCAAGGACCGCATTGCCGACGCCATGTTCCAGGAAGCCCTGCTCCGCCCCGAACAATACAGCGTGCTGGCCACGCCGAACCTCAACGGCGACTATCTCTCCGACGCCCTGGCCGCGCAGGTCGGCGGACTGGGACTGGCCCCCGGCGTGAACATGTCCGACACCCTGGCCTTCTTTGAAGCCACCCACGGCACCGCGCCCACCATCGCCGGGCAGGACAAGGCCAACCCCGGCAGCCTGCTGCTCTGCGGCGCGCTGCTGCTGGAACACATCGGCTGGCACGGCGCGGCCGCCCGCATCCGCAACGCCGTGAACGCCGTCATCGCCGCCCGCACCGTCACCGTCGATCTAGCCGGGCAGCTCCCCGGCTCCCGCGCTGTCGGTTGCCGCGAATTCGGAGAGCTGGTCGGCGCCGCGTTGTAGAAAGAAAAAAGTGTGATTGTGGGGGAGGAAGGAAACTTCTTGGAAGAAGTTTCCT
>CASQEL010000161.1 GCA_949427775.1 uncultured Desulfovibrionaceae bacterium | reverse complement strand
TGGCCTCGCTGGCGACCATGGCCAGTCCCTGAGGCAGGAGGAAATTGCGGCCATATCCGGGTTTGACGGTGACGACATCGCCAAGATTTCCCAGATTTTCAACGTCGGCACGGAGTATGAGTTTCATTGCCGGCACCCCCTAGATCATGCTCTTTTTCTTGACGTCACTGGCGTGCGTCGCGGTGTAGATGAGCAGAGCCATCTGGCGGGCGCGCTTGATTTCCCGGGTGAGCAGGCGCTGATGGTGCGCGCAGGTGCCCGTGATGCGGCGGGCGATGATCTTGCCGCGTTCGGTGATGAAGTCCCGCAGAATGTCGGGACGCTTGTAATCCAGCGGCAGATCCTTGTCGGCGCAGAAGCGGCAGAACTTGCGGCGCGGAGCGAATTTTTTCTTGAAAGCCATGTTAGGCGACCTCCTCGACGACCACGTCGTCTTCCAGTTTGACGGTCACAAACTTGAAGATGCCGTCGGCTATGCGGATGTTGCGCTCCAGCTCGGCCACGCAGGCGCCGGGCGCGACATACACCAGGCGCACGTAGTAGCCGCGCATCTGTTTGCGCACGGGATAGGCCAGATCGCGCATGCCCCAGTGGTCGACTTCGACCATGGTCCCCTGTTCGCGTTCCACCACAGCCGTGAAGGCGCCCAGCAGCGCCTCGCGGTTATCGGCGGAAAGCTCCGGCGAAAGGAGCAGCAGGGTTTCAAACTTTCTCATTATCGTCTCTCCTTATGGACGGATTCGGGCGGCGGAACCATATCACGCCACCACGGCGGCCGCGCGGAGCGGCCCGGGAACGGCCCATGCCGCTGTGGCATGAGCAAGGAATTTTTCTGAATATAGATGGACGCAAAGGATGTCAAGCCGATTGTTGCCGGGAGACATTCGGGTTTCCATGGAAATTGCATCCCAACGACGCGGATTTCAAACCGAGCTGAAAAAACCTCCCGCGCGACACGCTGCACGCGGGAGGCTGTACGATGATCGGAGAGAGTGATACGACAGCGCATGCTCTCGCTTTCCGGCTGTTTCCAGAGCATTTTCAGGTTGAAAATGCTCTGCCGACCGCGGGAGCGGGCGGCCGCCGCGACAGGCTACAGCGCACTCTATGGGCGCTGTTACATGCCGGAGCGGGCGTGTCTTCAACATTGACTTTGCAAAAAGTCAACGTGAATTTGCTTTACAGCGTCGGCACAGCGATGCGCAGGGAACAGAGCGCGTTACGGCTCAAAGCCGCGGCCGTCAGTCCCCGTGCGCGCGCACGGCACACGCGTCGCAGGAAAACGCTCCTTCATGA
Source organism: uncultured Desulfovibrionaceae bacterium (assembly GCA_949427775.1). Lineage (GTDB taxonomy): Bacteria > Desulfobacterota > Desulfovibrionia > Desulfovibrionales > Desulfovibrionaceae > CASQEL01. Next base: position 4,116 of record CASQEL010000161.1, on the reverse strand, counting down.
GGCAGTCGCTGTTCTTCGTCGAAAAACAGGACTCCGGACATCCCACAGGGCATTACGCGGGATGGTTCTTGAATTTGTCTCCCAGATGCGGATTGCCGCTGTGGCAGGGCGTGCAGTCCATTTTTCCTTTCTGTATATCCGAAGCCTGCCCCTTGGAGTGGCATTCGCCGCAGTAGGTCACGGAATCCTGCTTGCCCAACACGCCCTTGTAGCCCTTGCCGGCATCGATTTTGGCGTTGAGGATTTCGATGGCCTTGCGTGTCACGTCGGCGGTGATGCGGCCGCAACGCTCGCTGCGTTCCTTGCTGCTTTCCTCTTTCTTGTGGGTGTAGCACCATTTGGACACCGACACGTGGCACAGCACGGAACCGGACGCGTTGGAGGGAATGTCGCCCTTGACTCCCTGGGCCGTGTCGCCCGGATTGTAGATGGGCAACTGTGTCGTTTCATACCAGCGGAACAGCTCGTTCACCATGACGTCGCGTTCTTTGCGGCCCCAGAACAGCGCGAAGGCCGCCGCCGCGCCGTACAGCGCGCCGCAGACGGTGCCCCAACCGGAGACCCCGGCCTTGTTGGCCTCCAGCATGCTGAAGGGGAACTGGTTGTACGGGGCGCCGTACTTTTCGCCCATCACGCCCACGATGCCGTAGAAGGTTCCGTACCCGCAGGCATATCCTTTATACCAGTAGCCGTCATAGGCAATCGGCGCGCATTCGTCGGCATTCAGTTTGTGCGGTTTCCAGCCGAATTCGCCCCCCTGCTGTCCGAACCGTTTGACATCTTTCGGCGAAGGTTTCTTGATCGCCGGTTCGGCCGCCTGCGCCGCATTGCCCACCAGGCCCGCCAGGGCGCCTCCGGCGATCAATCCTCCCAGACCGCCGAGCATCGTACGCCTGCTCAGTTCCATTGTTCTCCTCCATGGAATAAACGGTTGCACGGCCGGTCACGCCGACCATGATCGTCGATCCTCCGCAACGTCGCCGAAGCTTCTTGATATGGCCGTTCTCCAGCGCGACGCCGGGATCTCCGCTTTCGGGATTCCTCGTCTGTAGGCGTTTTTATCTTGTTTTGTCAACATATAGCCGCTGTAGGAAATGCCCTGCCGTCCACGCAACGGCAGCCTGGTACAGTTTTTTCTACAAAAAAATTTCTTCTCCCCCTAGACGTCGCCGCAACACGACTTACTTTTCGTTCCACAGGCGCACACGCCATACACGAAAGAAGTCTCTCCGAGGAGGAATACGAATATGTCCAAAATCATAGGTATCGACCTTGGGACCACCAACTCCTGCGTTTACGTCATGGAAGGCAAGGATCCCAAGTGCATCACCAATCCCGAAGGCGGCCGGACCACGCCTTCCGTCGTGGCGTTTACCGACAAGGAACGCCTTGTGGGCGAAATCGCCAAACGGCAGGCCGTCACCAACCCCGAGCGCACCATCTTTGCCGTGAAACGCCTCATGGGGCGTCGGTTCGACACTCCCGAAGTCGATCGCTGGAAGGAGCATTCTCCGTACCGCATCGTCAAGGGCAACAACGGCGACGCCGCCGTTGAAGTGGACGGCCGCAACTACAGCGCTCCGGAAATTTCGGCCATGATTCTGGCCAAACTGAAGAGCGACGCGGAAGCCTATCTGGGCGAAACCGTCACCGACGCGGTGATCACCGTGCCCGCCTACTTCAACGACGCCCAGCGCCAGGCCACCAAGGACGCGGGCCGTATCGCCGGTCTGGAAGTCAAGCGCATCATCAATGAGCCCACGGCGGCCTCGTTGGCCTATGGCTTCGACAAGAAGTCCAACGAAAAGATCGCCGTGTTCGACCTCGGCGGCGGCACGTTCGATATTTCCATTCTGGAAGTGGGCGACAACGTCGTGGAAGTGCGCGCCACCAACGGCGACACGTTCCTGGGCGGGGAAGACTTCGACCAGCGGATCATCAACCACCTGGTGGAAGAATTCAAAAAGGACAACGGCATCGATCTGGCCAAGGATCGTATGGCGTTGCAGCGTCTCAAGGAAGCGGCGGAAAAGGCCAAGAAGGACTTGTCCACCTCCATGGAAGCGGAAGTCAATCTGCCTTTCATCACGGCGGATCAGAACGGCCCCAAGCACCTGCTGGTGAAAATTTCCCGCGCCAAACTGGAACAGTTGGTGGATGATCTGGTCGAGCGCACCATCGAACCCTGCCGCAAGGCCTTGTCCGACGCGGGGCTTTCTCCGCAGCAGATCGACGAAGTGGTGCTGGTGGGAGGCATGACCCGCATGCCCCTGGTGCAGAAGAAGGTCGGCGAATTTTTCGGCAAGGAACCCAACCGCTCCGTCAACCCTGACGAAGTGGTCGCCATGGGCGCGGCCATTCAGGGCGGCATCCTCGCCGGAGATGTGAAGGACGTGCTGCTGCTTGATGTGACCCCGCTTTCCCTGGGCATCGAAACCATGGGCGGCGTGTTCACCAGACTGATCGACCGCAACACGACCATTCCGACGCGCAAGAGCCAGACCTTCACCACGGCGGCGGACAACCAGCCTTCGGTGTCCATCCATGTGTTGCAGGGCGAACGGCCCATGGCCAACGACAATATGACGCTGGCCCGCTTCGATCTCACGGGCATTCCCCCGGCGCCCCGCGGCGTGCCGCAGATTGAAGTGTCCTTCGACATCGACGCCAACGGCATCGTGAACGTGTCGGCCAAGGATCTGGGCACCGGCAAGCAGCAGTCCATCCAGATCACGGCGTCCTCCGGTCTGTCCGAAGAGGATATTCAGAAGCTGGTGCGCGAAGCGGAAGCCCATGCCGGGGAAGACAAGAAAAAGCAGGAAACCATCGAAGCCCGCAACCATGCCGACAGCCTGATCTACGGCACCGAGAAATCCCTCAAGGATCTCGGCGACAAGGCCGATGCGGCGGTGAAAGCCGACATTGAAAAGAAAATCGCCGATCTGCGCAAGCTGATGGAAGGCGACGACAGCGAGGCCATCAAAAAGGCCACTGACGATCTGGCCCAGGCTTCGCACAAGCTGGCGGAGCAGTTGTACCAGCAGCAGGCTCAGGCCGGCGGCGCGGCCGGACAGCCCGGTCCCGAAGCCGGCGGCGCGGGCGCGGCGGGCGGCAAGGACGCCGACGATGTGGTCGACGCCGACTACACGGAAGTGAAAAAGTAGACTTGCGGCATCATCACGGGCATAACTTCTTGCCTGGATGTTGCATCATGGATAAAGTGGCCTGGTCCGCGATTCAGCGGGCCGGGCCGCTTTTTTCGTTTCCTGCGCTCATGCCGGAACGCTGTGCTCATGTTCTACCTTGACGGGGATGTCATGTTCCACTGTTGTATGAAGAAGTCTCCGGACGGGAAACTGTCCATTGCGTCGCTGTTGTTGGTGCTCTGTCTGAGCCTGGCCGGTTGCACGGCCCTGCAGTCTCTGGGATTGGGGGGCAGCAAGCTTCCGCCTCCCTCCATGCCCATCGTGGCCGATGCGCGCGCCGCCTGGGATGCCGACGATATGACCCGCGCCGAAAACATCTACGGCCGGGTGCTCAAAACCAAGGGCATCACGCAAGGGGAGCAGCGCGAAGCCTGGGAACGTCTGGCTCTGGCGGCCAACCGCAACGGACGTCCCAACCGCGCGCTCCAGGCTCTCGACAAATGGCATGCCGCCGACGTGTCCGCCGACGCGCTCTCCGCCTGGCAGGACGCCTGGCTCAACAGCGTGCGCACGCTGCCGCCCGGCGAGTGCGTCTCTCGTGCGAAAAAATTGTGGAACGCCAAAAATTACAGCGCCGGAGCCCGCAACGCCGCCGCCGTCGTGCTGCTGGGCCGCTCCTGGACGCCGGCGCAGGCCGCTCCGGCCCTGCCTTCCATGACCGCCGTATACACGCTGGAAAGCAAGGAGCGCCGCGCCGCCCTGGAGCGTACCCTGAGCAGCGAACTCCGCTATATGGCGTCGCCCACATTGGAGGAGCTGACCAAAAGCATCGGCCCGGACAAAGAGCGCAGTTTCCCCTGTTCCGTGCTTTTGCTGGAGCGGGCCAGACGGGAGTCCGTCACCCCGGGCGGCAACAGCGCCGCGCTGCTGGCCAGGATAAACAAGCCCGGGACGTTTGCCGATTCGCGAT
>CASQEL010000160.1 GCA_949427775.1 uncultured Desulfovibrionaceae bacterium | reverse complement strand
CCTTTGGGCGGCGCGTTACGACGGTGTTACTGTGTGTGTGTGTGTGTGTGTGTGTATATATAGCAAAAATCATGCTGCGCGAGGTACGGTTGAAGGCCTCGTCGCGCCGATGTTCGTCAAATACACTACACATGGTGGGTACTCGTTTTGTACGGAAAAGTCCTGTTCTTGTCCACGACCAAAAACGTCGCCCGGCAATTCCAATAAGGTCGAAAACCGTCTTGTTGTCTGTTCGGCAGTTTCATGAATATCTTTATGGCGGAACGGTTGTCTCTCCTTGATTGTGTACAACAACCTTGTGCAAAAAACAATCCAGTCCAAAGCAGGCAAAAAATTCCATCACACGCCCTCAAGCGGCGCGAAACCATAATCGGACAGATGAACGCCGTTGGCCGGCGGGGGCGTGTCTTGCTCCCTGTGATAAGCTCTCATCACTGCCCCGCCTTCGTTCCTTCACCGCTTTCCCTGCCTCTGGCCTTTCCGGGGTTCGAAGGGGCTTTGCCCCTCGCCAGCCGTGAGGCTATACGCGCAGCGTATAGACGAAACGTAGGCTGGCCCTCGGAGACAACGCCGGACGAATGAACAGGCATTCGTGCAAAAGCAGGTACGCATGATGCGGGCATCAGAGCGGCGGCGGGTGCTTATCAAGCATGACGCAGAGTTGTATCCGGCATCTCGTTGGTGGGTATGGCGACAGTACCGGGCAGACCGGCGGAAGACTTGAAAACCGTTGCAGGATAGCCGGTTGAGACGTATAAGGAGGACGCACGGTTGCCTTCACTTTGTTACAGCCTGCGCTCGGCGCGGCGCAAGCCCGGAAAGGAAGGCAAGCCATGAAGCGTTTATTCTTGGCTCTGCTTATCGCGACGGCTCTGGTTCTCTTGCTGGCGTCTAACGCCAGATAAGAGTTGACCCCGGCCCATTGTGCGATGGGCCGGGGTCAAGGGAAACTCGCTACGGCAACCGTGCGGGGCGCTGTAACGCGCCGCGCCAACCCCGGATTCTGCTCCAACAGGTTCCGGGGTTCCCTTTTTACATAGCGACTCCTGCCCGACTTGGCAAGTGCGTAACTCGAAAAAGACAACTTGCCGCGAACTCTTGCCTTTCCCTCCCCTTCACGTCTGCCCGGTACTGTGGGCAAAGCGGGCTGGTGGGGCATATAACCGCGGGTGTGCCAAACATAATAGGGCTGCTACACGGCGGCAGACATATAGATAAAGTCATAAACGAAGAAACAACGAGGGTACTTTATTGGCAAAACAAGGATAATATAATGGCCGTAACTCAAATAAATGATGTGAAGTTGAGGGCAATTATTGCTGGTTATTTTACTGCTATAAAACTGTTTTTAACTTCATTCCGTAATCATTAAGGGCATAACGTGTTCCTCCATTTTTTCCAGAAGCATCACCGCCATCAAAACCATACTCGCTGAGTAAACCACTTGAAAATAAATTTTCAAGAACAATAGCATCTACTATTTCATTATTTGATGTCAAAATGCTTTGACTATCTTTAAAATACTGTAAACAAAGAATATCATCATAGAAACACTTGTTAATCATATAACATAATCTTAAATAAACTTTTAAATCAAAAGTTTTCTTTAAGAGAAGAAGAAAAAGTTTTCCAATCAATTCAGCCTTTTTAATATCATCAGTTTTATCAATTAGTAAAAGAAGTTGCATGCCAAATTCTTTTGACTTTTTCTCATTTTCAAAATTTTGAATAAATTCTTCAGTTTCTTCCTTAGATAAGCCGTTACATCCATTTAAAAACGAAAGTATTTTCCGTAAAGTAAATTGATCTTTTACACTTTTTCCAGTTTTATACAAAGTAAAAACGGTTTTTATTACAGGTAGTTCTTTTAATAAACCTTCATCTAAAATAGAATCTATTGCGATTTCTGCAACATCATTTCCCAAATCAACTAATTCAGAAGATTTAAATTTTTCAATATATGTCATGATTATCCTCGTATGCCATATACATGGCTTCAATTTAAGATACTCTGCCGAAACAGTCTTCTTTTATTCGCTAGAGCAGATTCGCTTTGACTTTTTACAAAGTCAAAGCTGAAAGACACGCTCACTCCGGTATATAACAGCAAAATAAATTGCGCTTATGCCTTTGCGGCGGCCACCTACTCACGCAGGCGGCAGAGCATTTTCAAAGGGAAAATATTCTAATATACCTCCTCTCGCGGTTTGGCAAGAGAAATATCGTCCCCTTGCCAGCTTCCGATTCACAAGTATTTTTGCAAAACAACCTGGTTTTACTGACTATTTTCGACATTCCACGTCTGCACGGTACTGTGCAGATACGGGGACGGGAGCCTATCACCAAGACGAGATACGAAACATCACACGCATCCATTATGACAGCTATGGTATCATGCAAAACCACAGCAGCGGTGCATTCTGGGCGGTCAATCCCCCCCGCCGCACTATAACAACCAGTGGCCCTATATCCGTCCCCCAACAGGGTCGGCATGATGTGCATGACGGCGAATATTTGCCATTTCCCATGCGGATGGGTATTCTTGGTTCAACAGCGGCGGGGAAACGCCATCAGACAGAACTCGCCTCCCTCCCTGGAACAACCCTCTACCCCGTTTCCGCGCTGTCTTGCCTCTCCTCCTCTTTTTCTGATTATCCAGAGACATCCCGCCCCGTCAGATAACATCCCCGAACTTTCGGGGTATCTGACGGGGTAAAATTTTTTCAAAATAATTTTTTATTCTATTTTTTCAGTATGATATGTCATAAAAAAGACTGAGCTATGATGAAGCGCATCGCGTGACCAACAATGTCTCGGTGTCCGGCCAGCTTCAGGCGGATATGACCACAATGGCGCGGGAATCGCGCAAGTGGAACCTGAGTATCGGGCTGTACACGCAATCCATTGACGATATTCCGAAAATCATCACCGACGAACTGGCTACCACGGTCGTCATCCTCGGTTCCGGCACAGACAAGAGCATTGAGAACCTGACAAACAGGTTCGGCCTGAACGGGGCCTGCCGTCATGCGCTCTCGCGTCTGGGCAAGCCCGGCAAGGCGGGTTCCAGTCTCATTGCGCTGTTCAGGACAGGTTCGGGCATGTCTCAGCTTGTCCTCAGTCTGACCATCGGCCCGCAATCCCTGTGGGCCTTCTCCACCACCACGGAAGACGTGGCTATCCGCAACAATCTCTATCAGCGGCTGGGGCCGTCCGAAACCCTGCGGCGGCTGGCCGCGCGTTTTCCGGGCGGTTCGGCCAAGGCCGAAGTGGAACGTCGCAGGCGCAACGTCGAAGACCAGAGCGATGCGGCTGATGAAGTCGTCAACGTCCTGCTGGAAATTGCCAACGAAGTAGCGGGGGAACAATGAAAAAGCTCTTTTTGGCCCTGGCGCTCGCCCTGCTTCCGGCTTCGGCCTGGGCCGGAGGCTGTGGCTGCGGCTCCGTCAGAGCCATTGTCACGGCGGCGAAGTCCGAAACCATTCAGGCGGTCAACGCGCACACAACGGCGGAAGCACAGGCCATCCGCTCGGAAATCCTGCTCGCCGCGCAAAACATCATCGGCACGCTGAAGGCGGAATCCGCCACCATTGTGCGGGCGCTGGTCGCGCTCAAGGAAAGCAACGCCGCCGCTCTCAAGGGGCAGGCCGTGGCGGGCGAAGCCATGAAAACCGAGGACATGTACGGCAAGGCCGCGCAACCCGCCGGACTGTGCGGAAGCAGTTCATTGGGCGCGGGCATTCAGATCGGCGCTCAGGCCGGACAGGAAATTCACGCGACCATGCGTGAAAAGCAGCTTGAACACGCCCATACGCCCAAAAAGCCGGTGGACTTTCTCCAGCGTGTGCTGGCGGACGATCAGCCCTCGGAACAGGAAAGCCTGAACGCGCTTTTTCCGCTGCAAGCCACGCTTACGGAAGATCAGGTGGCGCAAGCGCATGAAACCATCAAGACGCTGGCCAATCCCCGCCCGCTGCCGGTGGTGACGGATGAGCAGAAAAGCACTCCCGCCGGGCAGACCTACGCGGCGGCGCGGAAAATCCATGAGGAGCGGGTGGCCGCTGTCATGGAATCACTGAACAACCATGTGGTCTATCACGCGCCCACCTTGCCGGATGACGTGACGGCATGGGCGGAAAACCAGTGGTCGGAAGCGGGCGGGAGCGGGACGCCGCCCGGCATTGTGAACGGCAAGCTCTCGGAAGCCGGACTGTACAAGCTCCTCTCGCAGATGAGGACTGGCAATCCCAATTGGTTCGCGCAAGTCGCCTCCGCGACTGATGCGGGACTCTTGCGGGAACTTGTCATCATGCAGGCGTTCCAGTTGGAACTGACGCGCAAGAATACGGATTTGCTCAACAGGCTGACCGTCATTGCCTCGCTGGATTACCTCACGCGCATGGAGGGCACAACCGGCAAGGAAATGGATGACCTCTACACGCGCATGGTTGGCGCACAACAGTAGGGGGAAACAATGAAAATTTGTTACAGTAACCCCAAAACGACTTTCATGGATTCTGTCAGCAGATTCAGATCACCGTCCGAAAGTTCACCAATTTTCCTCCCGAACCGTCTTTTGTCCGCCGCGCAAAGCTGGTCGCATACCGCAACGGACGTTTGTCCGGCGGAAGGCAGCGGAACAACGATGGGCGGGCGAGGTTTTGCGGATGTGGACAGGGGAACCACTACCACTGTGCCTCTGGCTCTGTTGAGGGCATTGACCGTCAGGATGACAGCCGGACGACATTTCTGGATTTCCATGCCCTCGGAAGGGTCAAAATTGACCCACCAGACCTCACCGCGCCGCATCTTGTCTTCCTTCGGCATATTCTCCCCCGCGAATGCCGTCAGCAATCAATCCTTCGCGCCACTCGCGCATTTCCGCGTTCAGCGTGGCATCCCGTTCAACTTCAAGAGCAAGGCGGTACAGAGGATCATCGTCTTCGGGCAGGGCCTGCTCCATCAGCTTCGTCACAAAGGCGCTCCGCTGCCTGGCAGGAACTACCTGCCTGAACCGTGCGGCCAGGGGGTCGGGGATATGAAAAAGCATTTGCATTGCTGTTCTCCTTTTTTGATATTGATAGCAATATCAATATCAAAAGTCAATGCAACCGCCCTGCGTTTTTTATGCCCTTTTATCCACAACATTGGCATGGAGGGCTGTCATGGCCACATCTGACCTTCCCGCGACTTCGGAAGTCCTCCTGCAAACGGACGCCAGCAAGCATATTCTGGACACCTTTCTCGGCCAGGGCTGGGATACCTGGGGCACGAGTCTCGGTGGTTCACAGGCGTCGGAGCTGATGCTGGAGCCGTTCAGCGCCTTCAATCTGGTGGCTCTGGCCGTGGTGTCGGCTCTGTTCATCTGGGTGCTGGCCGTTGCCGTGGCCGGAACAGCGCACGAGGGAACACCCTTCGGCAAACGCTTCAGCTCGCTGTG
>CASQEL010000159.1 GCA_949427775.1 uncultured Desulfovibrionaceae bacterium | reverse complement strand
TCATCCACAAGGATAATGATGCGCCCGTTGCGGATTTCTTCAATGGCTTCGTCGATGGTGCACAGTGGCATGTTCACAGTCCTTGGTCTGATATGGAAAGAAATTTACAGAAAACCGTGCCGCTGCAGAAACTCCTCGGTCAGCGCGTCGTCGGCGCGCCCCGTGTCCGATCCCCGCCATGGGGCCAGCATGCGCCGCACATACTTGCCGATGATGTCCGTCTCCATATTGACCCGCACGCCGAAGGCCCACTGCTCCACAGTGGTGGAACGCCATGTTTCGGGAATGACGTTGACCTCCAGAAAATCCGGGCCGCAATCATTCACTGTCAGGCTGATGCCGTCAAGCGTCACGGACCCCTTGGAGACGACTTCCCGTCCGTATTCTTCGGGAAACGTCAGGCGGATGCGGCGGGATTGGCCGACGTGGGCGATGTCCCGCACCACGGCCTGACAATCCACATGGCCGCTGACAAGGTGTCCGCCCAGTCGATCTCCCACGGCCAGAGCGCGCTCCAGATTGACGCGGGACGCGGGCCGCAACAACCCCAGATTGGTGCGGGACATGGTTTCGGCGGAGGCGTAGGCCGTGAACAGGCGCTCGGCATGGCTTTCCACCGTGAGACAGGTTCCGTTGACGGCGATGGATTCGCCGATCACCAGATTGTCGAGGGCGTACAGGGCACGGATGGTCAGACGTGTTTCCTTGCCGGTGGATTGAAGGGACACGATCTGCCCTTCTCCCTGGATGATGCCGGTGAACATGCCGTTTTCTACCTCGGCCTCAGCGTGATATGCAGATCCTGGCGGCACAACGCGTGCGCCGTGATGCGCAGGCGCAGGGCTTCCTCCATGCTCAGCGGGCTGCGCCCGTCAAAGAGGGGGCGGGCCTGGTTGTCGCCCAGAATCCGGGGCGACAGGTGCAGACGGAATTCGTCCACAAGTCCGGCGTTCAGCAGAGAAAGGGCCAGCTTGCCGCCGCCCTCGCAGAGCACATACGGGCAGCCAAGTTCCTGCCGCAGGCGGATGAGAATATGTTCCAGATCGGGACCCTGGCCGGGAGCGGCGGGAGCGATGCCCCATATGCGCACGCCGCGCTCGCGCAAGCCCGCCGCCAAAGGCGAGGCCGCGGCGGCGGGCGTCGCCAGAAACAGTGTTTCGCCGGGGCGTTCGCGCAGCAGGAATATGTCCGCGCCGGGCGCGGGCAGGCGCGAGGTCATGATGCAGGCCAGGGGATGACGCGGAACGGCGTCCGGTCCTGTCTGGTCGCAGGGCAGTCCCGCCTCGGCGGGGCGCACGTCAAGCCGGGGATTGTCGGTACGGAAGGTGCCGCCGCCGATGAGCACGGCCCCGCCGCAGTATCCCACGCCCGCGCGCAGGCGCTGCACGGCGGCGCGGGAGGCTTCGTCGCTGATCCAGCGGGAATGGCCCGTGCGCGCGCCGATGCGACCGTCCAGCGTGGCGGCCATTTTCAGCAGGACATAGGGGCGTTCCGTGGTCTGCCGGATGAGAAAGTCGGCTATCAGATCCCGGCACTGCTGTTCGCGTATCCCGTATTCCACCCGCACGCCGTGTTCGGCCAGATATTCCAGCCCTCCGGCGGCGCGGGGATTGGGATCGCGCAGGCCCGCCACCACATGGCGGATGCCCGCGCCCAGGATGGCTTCGGTGCAGGGGGGCGTTTTGCCCTGGTGGTTGCAGGGCTCCAGCGTCACTACCAGCGTGCAGTCGGCGGGATCGATGTTTTTGGCGCGGGCGTCGCGCAGACATTCCACTTCAGCATGCGGCTGCCCGCAGGCTGTATGCCAGCCTTCGGCCAGCACCACACCGTCACGGACCAGCACGGCCCCCACGGTGGGGTTGGGACACGTTTTCCAGCGCCCGCGTTCGGCCAGGGCGACGGCCCGATCCATGCAATGATCCAGCGGGTGCGGCGTGTCGGGAGAGTGCGGGAAAAGTGTGCTCACAGAGTCCTCGGGCGCGGCGTGTATTGGAGTTTCGTCACTGTGACTCCGGCCTCGCGCAGCATGTCGGCCGCCAAGTCATCGGGATAATCTTCCGCATAATTGATGGCCGTGATGCCGCAGTTGATCAGCATCTTGGCGCAAAGCACGCAGGGGTGCGTGGTACAGTAGAGCTCGGCTCCGGAAATATTGATGCCGTGAACAGCCGCCTGGATGATGACGTTCTGCTCCGCATGCAGACCCCGGCATATTTCATGGCGCTGACCGGAAGGAATCCCCAGTTGCTTCCGCAAGCAGCCCACATCCAGGCAGTGAGGCGTCCCGGCGGGAGCGCCGTTGTATCCTGTGGCGAGAATGCGTTTGTCCTTCACCGCGACAGCGCCTACCAGGCGGCGGGAGCAGGTGGAACGCTCCGCCACAAGGTAGGTGATGTTCATAAAATATTCCGGCCAGGGCATTCTGTGCATTAGGGCGCCTCGCAGAATCAAAAAAAGCCTCCTGTGTCCATACACTGCCCCGGCCGAATTGCCAAGTGCGGGGAACGCGGACTTCGGCTCACTTTTTCCCGGCCTTCCAGCGGAACCCGAAGCCGTACACATCGTCGGCCTCTCCATGGTGGCGGAAATAGCGTTCTTCCTTGGTCACTTCCAGCGCGTCTCCGGTATTGCGCAGGGTGCAGATGGCGCAGAAGGTCTTGGCGGCGTCCGGGCTGTCCAGGCGAATGGTGATTTCGTTGCCCGCGCTGTCGCGCAGCAGCACCCGGCCGTTGACGTCCGTGAAATTGCCCGCGCCTTCGTAGATGAAGGCGAAGACGAGAATCCGCCGTACCTTGTCGGGATGCAGCACGTACAGATTTTCCCCGTCGGCGGCGGCGCCGCTGCGATCGTCCTTGTCCAGGCAGATCCAGGGCGAGCCGTTCCGGTTGCCCAAATTGCCGCCCAATGCCTGGATGACGCCTTTTTCGCCGTCGAGCATCTCGTACATGCAGCCCAGATCCAGGTCGGCGCCGGCGGTTTTTCTGCCGAACAGTCCGCTTTTGCGGGGGGTCTGGTCCCAGTTGAGATTGATATGGATGCGTTGCGGCGCGCCCTTTTTGCCCAGGTCCACCTTTTGGGAATCGCCCCGTTTTTCCAGAGTAATTTTACTTAACGATACCACTGGATTGGGTGGAGGCGGGGGAGCGTCCAGCGCTTCGCCGCCGAAGTGTTCCAGCAGGGCTTTCAGTCCGTCGTTGAAACCCTGGCCCACGGCCGCGACCCGCCATTCGTCCTTGAAATATATGTCGAAGAGCATGACGGCTTTTTCCGAGGAAAAATCGGCTCCGGAGAAGGGAAACACCAGCAGCTCGTTCTGCCCCTGGAGCAACCGCACTGTTCCCCCGCCCATCCGGGAGAGCGCGGACGCGCCGTCGATGGCCGCGGTAAAGGTGAGGCGGCGCACCGTGTCCGGCAGGCGTTGCAGATCCACATCGAACACCGCTGCGCCGCGGGCGGGGAACGCGCAACGCAACGCGCCCTCGGGAGATTGCATTTGATTGAAAAAGATAAAATACCTGTCGTCGGAAAGTCTGCCGGACTGGTCAAGGCCGAAACAGGCGATATCCATATCCCCCTGCTCGGACCAGTCCAGGCGGATTTCTACGCGGATCTGCGACGACGGCGTCAGAGCGGCGAGTTTGGCTTTTTGACCTCGAACGTATTCCATGCACGGCTCCTTGCTGAGGCGTTGTTTGTGATTGAGGCCGCTTCGCATGCCCCCGACGCAGACGTTACAAGGGTGGCGCTGTCCGCGTTTTCCGTCCCGCGGCGTTGCAGGGCCGACTTCGGCCTTGCGGTATGGTTACTGCCGCTTCGCCCGATGTTTGCCTTGCGCCTTGCCGGTCGAAAACATGCGACGTTTCGCGACCGGCATTTTACTGGGGGCTGACCCCGGGTGGTGCCGTCAATTTGTCATGACATATTGAAATCATTAAAATGATTTGCCGTGTTGCAAGTGGTAATTCTCAATAATTTCATCTTGTTGCATGATACATGACGACACCGCCCGGTGTTGCGTCAATCTGCAGGTGCCGCATAAAACATACTCAAATTATCCTGTTTTTCAGAGTAGCATAAAAATTTTTTGCGGCACTTGAACGCTGACGAACCACTAGACGTTGACACCGTAATTACGGGCCAACGGCCCGAGGCCGCCGTCGTATCCCTGGCCCACGGCCTTGAATTTCCATTCGTTGTTGTGGCGGTATACTTCGCCGAAGATCATGGCGGTATTCGTGCTCGCATCTTCGGAGAGGTCGAAGCGGGCGATCTCCCGGCCGTCTTTGCGGTTGACGATACGGATGAACGCGCCGTTCACCATGCCGAAGTTCTGCTTGCGGGCCTGGGCTTCGTGGATGGTCACGGTGAAGGCCAGTTTGACGATGTCGGCGGGAATTTTGTTCAGCTCCACATTGATGACTTCATCGTCGCCCTCGCCCTCGCCGGTACGGTTGTCGCCGGTATGTTCCACGGATCCGTCCGCGCTTTTCAGGTTGTTGTAGAAGATAAAGCCGTTGTCGTTGAGGACTTTTCCATTGTTACCCAGCAGGAAACAGGAGGCGTCCAGGTCGAATTCCACGCCGTCCGTGGCCCGGACGTCCCACCCCAGGCCTACGAAAATGGATTCGATGCCCGGAGCTTCTTTGGAAAGAGAAACATTGCCGCCTTTGGAAAGAGAAACTGCCATGGAAGAACTCCTTTTGGTTCTGTGCGTCGCGCGTGTTGCAAGGGGGCTGTCAGCCGGGTCAAAGACAAAACTCTGCGGGATCCTGGCCCAGCTCCCCGCAGATTTCGCGCACCACCGCTTTTTCATCGTCGTCAAAATCGCCGTCGGCTGCCCCGATGGCGCAGCAAACGCGGATGAGGAGCCGGGCTTCCTCTGGCCGCTTCTTCAGCCTGGCGATAACCTGAAGGCATTCGCCTTTGCCGATGATGGGATCAAAGCTGAAGTTGCCGACATATTTTTCAAACAGAGCGATCACTTCACTGGTTTCGAAGATGTTCAGGGCGTCGCTGTGTTTCATGAAACCGATCATCTTCTGTTTTTCTTCCGAAGAAATAGTGCCGTCCGCCGCCGCCACCAATGCGCAGGAAGCTACCGTCGCCTCCAGGAAGTCCCTGTTCCGGAACTTGGCGACTTCTGTTTTAAGGCCGTTGGCAGTGTCTTTGAGCCAATTTGCGAAGTTGTCGAGCATGTGTGTCTCCTCTGAAATCCGTCGGCGCGCCGCCGTAACAGCGGAGAGCGCCGCGTCCGTTTCGGAAGAATATCCGATATATGCTCTGCCAGTCTACCCGGAGATGCGTTCTCCGGCAAGCCCATGTGCAACAACAGATTGATTTTGCGCCAACCCCGGAGCGTGGATAAGACCCCCGGAATTCCGGCGGCACGGGGAGAGACATGTTGCCTGCAACGGGGATCGGTCGGAGCGGGGCGGTTCTCCG
>CASQEL010000158.1 GCA_949427775.1 uncultured Desulfovibrionaceae bacterium | reverse complement strand
TTCGGCGAATGATCTTGACGCAAAATACGAAGTATTTTGTGTTATGCTGTACTAGGACGGATCGTCGTTGTAGGCGGCCTTTTCCGGCTGCAGGGCCTTTTCCGGTTTCTTCCCCTGAGCGGCGGGAGCGGGCTTGCTCTCTCCGCCGGGCTGCACTTCGTCCAGGGAAAGGTGTTCATAGGCGGGAATGGAGAAGCGGGGATAACTGCCGCCCGGCGTGACCAGGATATGGGCATTTTTCTTGGTCTGCGGATTTTCATAGCGCATATCCGGGCTCTGGCGCAGGGGCTTTTCAATATAACTCGGAGCGTAGGCCAGCAAATACACGGCGGAGGGGCACCAGGGCTGCTGGCCGGGATCGATGGTTTCCCGCATCAGCAAAAAGGCGTTGAGCAGTTGTTCCGGCGTGCGGTCGATATTGCGCTTGGAATAGCGGCCGGATTTGTTGTTCACCAGCCAGCACTTGTTTTTGCGGTCATTGATGATTTCGCCGCTGATCCGCCCCGGTCCGCCCGCTGTTGCGGAAACATGGCCGTAGTTTTCCGTGGTGCCGGGCTTGCGTTGCGATTTGTCCTCGGGACGGAAAAAGCCTTTGGGATAGGTGCGGCCATAGGGGTGCGGGGCTTCTTCAATAAGCGCCACGTGACCTTCGGGGGTGATGACGTAGTTGTAAACCGGCCGGGCGGCGTCCAGCACGGCCGGATGCTCTTTGGAGGCAACCTGAAGATAGGGGTTCAGGAGTACGTTGTCTTGTTTGTCGGCTTCGTAATGCTTGATATACGAAGGTCGATTGGCGATGCCGTACAGCGCGTCCAGATTGT
The DNA here is from genome assembly GCA_949427775.1 of uncultured Desulfovibrionaceae bacterium. Taxonomy (GTDB): domain Bacteria; phylum Desulfobacterota; class Desulfovibrionia; order Desulfovibrionales; family Desulfovibrionaceae; genus CASQEL01. The sequence continues at coordinate 4,662 of CASQEL010000158.1, read as the reverse complement.
CGGCGGCGAGAGCTTGCGCGCCGGAAAAGGTCAGCGCCCCCAGCAGGGCGGAAAACAACACGCGTTTCATTGAAAACTCCTTTGATGGTCTGAAGTCCGTGGTGGAAAAATGGCCTTCGTCGCGATCAGAATCCCTGGTTGAGCAAAAGGCGAGCTTTGGAACCGTTCCACCGTCCGGCGTCCGGGAATCCTATCTTGGAATTCAGATTGTTGTACAATGCCAGGGTAAAGGCTTCGGCCGCCTTGTGGGCTTGGGCCAGTGCGGCGTAGTCGCCGTCATAGCCGAAAGAAAAATCATAGACGAACGGAGCGGCGTTGTCCCGGCGCGCCCAGGATTCCATGGACACGGCCAGCGGACGCTCCAGGCCGGGCAGATCGATGAAGCCGGGGCGGCAGCGGAAACCGAAGGCCGGATAGGCCACGAGCTTTGTATCCGCGGGCAATCCCAGAGCGAGCAGTTCCGGCACGTAGGCGCCGAACTGGGCCAGGTTCATCGCTCCCAGTTCCGCCCGTCCGGCGGTGAAGGTCACGCCTTTTTCCACATATCCCGCAAGGCCGCCGTCCTTGCCCAGGCCGATGTTTTCTTCGGCGGAAACCTTGCTCTTGGCGTTGACGACCCGGAGTTTGGCGGCCAGCGCTTTTTTGAACGAGGGGGCGATGGCCTTGACGGTCACGCGCAACGGACTGGCCGGATAGCCGCGCTGGTAGTTGGTTGTGGTGCGGATCAAATAGCCTTTTTTCCACAACGTCATATCAGGCGTGTCGAAAAAGGTTTTGACCACAGGGGTGATGTTGAAGGCGTTTTTTTCCCGTTCCCGCAGAGTCACCCCCTGCTTCGCGCCCACGGCTTTGGCCTGGGTCCAGATTTCCTTGAACGCCTCCGACTGATTTGAGGAAACTTTGGCGGGATCTACCAGAAATTTGAACTCCCGGCCTTCAATCTCCTTGGTCTGGCTTTTCCAAAGGGATGCATTCCTCTGGAACAGATCCGCCGCGGCGGCGGGGACGCCGACGGCCAAAGCGCATAGCGTCACAAGGCTGACCAGTGCTTTCCACATACGTTCCTCCTACGGGTTGGAAGGTTGGCTATCACCACAGTTCGCTCTTGAATCCCATGAGCGGCATCACGTACTGCGTCCACAAAATGAGCATGCCGAGACAGGAAATGAGTTGAAATATGCCGAACTTGAACGATTCCCAACTGGTGTATTGGTTCGTCAGATAACTGATGTTTGCGGGCTTGGAGTTGAAGTACAGGACGTAGACCTGGTTGATCAGGAAAGCCATGGGCAGGCAGAAGCCGATCACGCCCACTGGAAGGCTTTGGCCACACTGATAAAAATGGGAAAGAGCACGATGGTGCGCGCGGTCTTGCTCTCGCTGATCAGGGTAGTCAGGGCGAACAGGACCGCCAGAATCGTGAAAACGGCGACTTTGGGCAGCTCGGCGGCGTTCCAGGCGTCCAGCGTATGATGCATCCACAGGCCGACGATATTGGTAACGTCCATCAGCCCGCCCAATACATAGGCTCCCCAACTGAACATGAGCATATGCCAGGGAATATCGGCGTCGTTCCATTTAATGACGCCCAGACGCGGCAGCTTGCAGATCGACGGCAACAGAACGCAGATGGCTCCCATAAGCGCAATGACTTCGGCCCGGATGCCGTGGTAACGATCCGTGCCCCAGAGCAGAAGCACCAGCAAAAACACGCATCCGGCACGCAATTCCTTGCCGGAAATCGGTCCGAGCTTGACGAGTTCCTCGCGCAGTCGATCCCGTCCCCCGGCCATTTGGGGCGTGGCGTCTTCCTTGCGGATGGGGAAAATCCAGCGTGTGCCCGTATACCAGGCGAATGCGCACTGGATGATCGACAGGGGCAGCAGAGCCATGAGCCAATCGCTGTAGTAAACCTTGTATCCGGCGTTTTCCAGAAGCTGGGCGGCCAGCAGGTTGGCGGCCGAGCCGGTGATGAAAGCGGAGGCCGAAACATTGTTGGCCAACAGGTTCTGCAGCACCATATTGCGCCCCACGTTATTGCGGTGTTCGCCGCCGGTGGAGCCGTACATGGCGGCGATGACCATGAACAGCGGCAGCAGCAGGGCGGTTTTGGCCGAGGTGGCGCTGATGAACGCGCCGAGCAGCAGGTTCAGGGCGATGAAACAGGCCAGCATGAGGGTGACGTTGTTGCCCATGCGCAGCACCAGCCAGATGCAGATGCGTTTGGCCAGACCGGTGACTACCAGGGCGCTGGCCATGATGAAGCTGGCGATGTTGAGAATCATCACCGGTTCACCCAGCATGGCGAATGCGGGACGCATCTTCATGACCCCCGTGAGAATGGTGGCCACAATGATCAGAAAAGAGGTCAGATAGTTGGGAATGGCTTCAGAGAGCCATAAAATGAGCGAGGAAACGAAAATTCCCAGCGCGGCATAGCAGTGTTCCGGCGGAACCTTGGTCTGCGCTTCAAAAATGCCGATAGGGCCGCACCACTGGAAGGTAAAATAAAGAAAGGACAGGACGCCCAAGGGAATTCCGATGAACTTGATGCGGTCCATCCATACGCCGCCTTTGATATCGGGCAGCTTTTCCAGAGAATAATTGTTCATATCCAGCGGATCGAATCCGCTGGAGGAGCTGGACGTTTGAGACATCTCCCTGCCTCCTCGATCCCCCGGCGACGCGTTTGTTGGGAAAACACGCGCCGGGGATTCGCAGATTGCCTGTGTCCGTCCGGTTTTTCAGCACGGACGCGGATCCCAAAGGGGGCTAACACATACCCACGACCCTGCGGGCCGCTTTCAAATAATTGGTATTCGGCAGTTCCGTCAGGCCCAGGGCCGCCACAACTTTCTGCATGCCCTGGTAGTTTTCGCTTTCGCAACAGGCCGACTCCATCAGCGCGCCGTTGAACCAGACCTGGGCGTATTCGCAGATGATGCCGTCCACGGTAAAACCGTAACGCATCTTTTCCACAGTCACCGCCGCCATGTCCGGATGCTTGCGGACCATGTCGATAAACTCGTCCACGCCGTAGCTGTCCTTGTCCAGAGTCATCTCTGTCTTGAGGTGCGAGAGAATGACGGCCAGATCAGCCTTGGGCACGGGAAACTGAAATTTGCCGCGAGGTTGGAATATTTCGTACCCTTCAGGGGTTTCTCCGACCTTGGTCTTGATATCCAGCAGGCCGTCGCGAACCTTGACGTTGGCTTCGCTGGTATGGGCGGACAGAAAGTAGGTTTCGGCGGGCATCTTGCGGGCCTTGTGCAGCACGGCGCCGCAGCTCCACATGTTCTTCTTCACTATGTCGATGATACCGTGCCCGAACACGCGAAATTCGGCGCGGGGGACGATGTTGGCGGCTTCTTCGGCGGAGGTGGCCACATTTTTGGCAAATACGTCACTCATGTCGGACTCCTTGGCGCTCACCATTTGGTGAAGGGATGCTTAATCAGGTTGGAGTTGAAATAACGGGGATCGCCGGTCACTTCCTCACCGATCCATTCAGGCTTGTCGAATGCCTGATCCTCGCTGACCAATTCGATTTCCGCCACGATGAGCCCCTGGTTTTCGCCGAAGAATTCGTCGATTTCCCACGTGAGCGATCCCTGGGGGATCTTGTAGCGTTTCTTTTCGATCAAGGGTTTTTCGGCAAGATTGTCGAGCAGGGCGTTACAGTCGGCAAACGGAATTTCATACTCGTACTCAGCGCGTGTAGCCCCCACGGTGATTCCCTTGATAGTCAGAAACGCCTTGTCGCCCACTGTGCGAACCCGTACCGTGCGTTCCTTGGCGCTGTTGAGATATCCCTGGCGATACATGGTTCCCTGCGTCAGTTGACGCCAGGCGTCGCCGGTGACGAGAAACTTGCGCTCTATTTCTTTGCCCATAACGAATGCTCCTTGTTTGCGGGTTTCGGTATGCCGTAAAGCAAGTGCACTATAGCCGGTTTCCGCCGTTGCATGAAATAAGAACTTTCTGTGCTGTCTATAAGCCATCTTTATGAGCCGCGAAAACAGAGAGGAAAACCGCCTCCCCCGCGCAGGATGCGCAAGATACTCATAAGTTTCCTTTATGCTCTTTATACATTGTCATGATTGTACGAAAGTTATCGGGAATGGCAGAGTGCGGATATGTTCGGAATAACGGGCCGGATTTGAAACACGCTTGCGTCGTCATTCCGAGCGCGGCGTACGCCGGGGCGAAACGTCACGGCAAAATTATCGCAGGAGGTATTGTATGCGTGGAAAAATCTTGTTCCTGTCGCTTTTGGCTTTGGCCCTGTGTGGGCCCGTCGCCGTGTCGGCCGAACCGTCACGCCATGCGGCCAACACAGCCGCATGGAAACCCCATGGAAGCGTGGAGGGGTTCGAGTACAAATTTCCGTTGAAAACGGAATTGTTCAAGACCCGCGCGCCGCTGGCCTCGTTCCGGCACATTGTCGAGAGCCTGCGCGCGACGGCTGAGCGGGAAGGGTATACGGTGGAGCCGGGCCCGATGAAGCTTCGCCTGCGCACCAAGACATATTTTGATACGCCGGATTTCGCCCTGCGCAAGGCGGGATTCATCATCCGGGTCGTTACCACCTATAAGGACGGACGTCCGGGGGACAAGGTGCGCTTTACGGTCAAAACTTCGGGCAAGGGGCCGGAATTCGTT
>CASQEL010000157.1 GCA_949427775.1 uncultured Desulfovibrionaceae bacterium | reverse complement strand
TCATGCTTTTTTGCACTCCGACATTTTTTTGGATGTCGCACACAAAAAGCCCGCCGGCGGCTGATTTAAAAGGCAAAAGACAAATTTATCCATTGACTTGGGGCCACATAAGACAGCTCCCGTTGCGGCTCAATTCTGATCCAGTGTGCCGAACGCGGTGTAGAGCATCCGCACGCCGTTTTTCGGAGTTATGGTCAGGCGCACGACGGTCGCTCCGGGAGCCGCGCGGCCCGCGGCTTCCAGCGAGGTTTTTTTCGCCAGCAGGGTGTTCACCTGTTCTTCATCAATATACAGGACCGTCACTTCCGGTTCTTCGCTCGTGCCGTCCAATACTTCCTGGCAGCGCCGCACGGCCTGTTCGGGAGACGCGCCGTTGCGGACGGCGGCGAAAGCATCGCACACGGACTGACCCGCGTTCACCTGCACCGGCTCCACAGCAAATTCTTCCAGCGTCTCCTGAGCGGCGTCCGCATAGGCGTCGGTCCGGGCGTTCTCGGACAGAACGACATTGCGCAATGCGCCCGCGGCGTCCTGGCGAAATTCCGCGTTCCAGAGTTTTTCGCTCCAGCGGACTTTGCCGCACATCCGTTGCGGCCCGCAGGAGGCGAATCCCAGCTTTTTCAGTTTTGCGGCCGACATGCCGAGAGATATATCGTCCTCAAAATCGGGCGGCGCGGCGTGCGCGACGCCGCTCCACAACGGCAGGCTCCCCGAAAGGAGCGCGATCAGTGCGGTGAACAGCAGTGTGCGGCGCATTGTCCCATCCTTTGCGATCCGGAGGCTCGTTCCCGCGCCGAGCGGCCGGAAGAGGCTCTTTTCAAAAACATTTTGCCGGGTTCCCGCAACGTTGGAGAAGACCGCGACAAATTCGTCATGGCCTATCCCGATCCGGGATCGGATGCAAGGGATTTTATAGAGATTTTTGCTCCTGTCCGCTGTTGACGCCGGACGCCATCCGATACACTATCTCCACCGCACCTTATTCCGGCGATGTCCATTGGAAAGCGCCGCCTTATCCCGGAGGTTCGCCATAGCCAAAGTCGAAGGCAATACGCAAGGGCTGAAGCCCAGCCAGTTGAAAGCGCTGACCCGTCTCTCCACCCGCCGTTTTCCGTTGGACGCGGCCTACACGCCGGAACAGGCTCGGGAGCTGGCGGCCTTGTCCCGTTCCATCGGGCGGCAGATCGGTCTGCTGATCGACCGCCGGGGCCGGGTGGAAATGGTGATTGTGGGGGACACGGCTTCCATCTTCATTCCCGGATTGGCCCGTGCCCGCAGCGGTCCCGGCCGTCTGCGCGGGCTGCGCCTGCTGCACACCCATCTGACGCCGGATTTGTTGTCGCAGGAAGACCTTATGGACCTGCTCTTTCTGCGTCTGGACGCGGCGGCGGTGCTGACGGTCAGTCCCTACGGCGAACCCGTGCAGTGGCAGCACGCCCATCTGTTGCCCCCCAATCCGCAAAACACCCCGTATCTGGTCAGTGATGCCGCGCCCTGGGACAGGGCCGACGTGGATTTCGCGGGCGCGGCCGTGGCTCTGGAAGAAGAGCTGGCCCGCGCCTCGGAGGCTTCCCGCGAAGCCGGGGATGCTCCGCGCGCTCTGCTGGTGGCTGTGGGGCGTGAAGCGCGCCCCGTGCTGGAACGCAATCTGGCGGAATTGAAGGAACTGGCCCGCACGGCGGGGCTGACGGTGGTGGATGCCGTCATCCATCGGCCCGGGACCGCGCAGACGGGCGGCCGTTTTCTTCTGGGCAAGGGCAAGATGGCTGATCTGGAGGTGCGGGCGTTGCAGGGCCAGGCCTCGGTGCTGGTGTTCGACGGGGAACTTTCGCCCGCGCAACTGCACAACCTGGCCGATCTCACTGAGCGCAAGGTGCTGGACCGCACGCAGTTGATTCTGGATATTTTCGCGCAGCACGCCACTACCAGGGCGGGCAAGCTTCAGGTGGAGATGGCCCAGCTCAAATATACCCAACCCCGGCTGGTGGGAAAGAACCGGGCCATGGACCGGCTTATGGGCGGCATCGGCGGGCGCGGCCCCGGTGAAACGAAACTGGAGACGGATCGCCGTCGGGTGCGGGATCGCATCGCGCGCATCAAAAAAGATCTGGAAGACCTGCGCCGCCAACGGGCCTTCACCCGGACGCGGCGTTCCCGGCAGGGCATTCCTCTGGCGGCGCTGGTGGGCTACACCAACGCGGGCAAATCCACCTTGCTGAATACCCTGACCAAATCGGAAGTCGTGGCGGAAAACAAGCTGTTCGCCACATTGGACCCCACGACGCGCCGGTTGCGCTTTCCGCAGGAGCGGGAAATCATTCTGGCCGACACTGTGGGGTTCATCCGCAACCTGCCCAGGGAATTGACCGACGCCTTCCGGGCTACGCTGGAAGAACTGGAGGCCGCCGACATCCTGCTGCACGTGGCTGACGCCTCGCATCCGGATTTGGATCAGCAGCTTGCCGCGGTGGAGGGGATTCTTGCGGATATGGAACTGGATGCGGTGCCGCGCCTGCTGATTCTCAACAAGTGGGATCGGCTGGATGCGGAACAACGGGCTCTGCTGCTGGAAACATGGCCCGAAGCGTTGCCCGTGGCCGCCTTGACCGGCGAGGGCATGGAGCGGGTGCTGCGGGAGTTGGAGCGTGTATTGGGAGGACGGAGGTAGTCCATGCCGCCTTTTTTCAGCATCATCACTGCGGTGCGTAATGGCGCGCAAACTATTCCGGCATTGCTGCACTCTTTGGAGGCACAACAATGTCGTGATTTTGAATGCGTCATACAGGATGGCGCTTCAGAAGATGCAACTGTGGCTGTTATAGAAGCGTTTCGGGACGGATTGCCTGGGGTATCTCTGGAGAGCCGCACCGACACGGGAATCTATGACGCCTGGAACCGGGCTTTGCGGCGCGCTTCCGGGCAATGGGTACTGTTTCTGGGAGCTGACGATACGCTTGTGAGTGCGGAAGTACTTGAGCGTACACGGGATATATTGCAGGGTATATCTCGGGAGGTACTTTTTGCCGCCGGAGAACTGCTTTTTCAGCGCAACGACGGTGTGACTGTGCTCCAAACGTCGCGACTGAAGAATGGACGTGCACTGCTTAAAGAAACAATGCCTATTTATCATTCCGCTCTTTTCACTCGAAGGGAGCTGTTATTGCGGGAGCCGTTCGACACGTCTTTTCGTATTGCCGGTGATCATGAATTTCTTGCCCGCACCTGGCGGAACGATGCTCAGGCGATTGCTTTGGAATATCCTGTGACCCGCATGGCTCAGGGAGGCATCTCCAGCCGTATGGACTCCGTACTGCCGCTGCGCCTGGAGCAGTTGCGCGTGGCGCGGCGCTACTTTCCTCATACGAGGACGGCGCGACATTGCCTCGTGCTGTTCAAGAGCTTGTGCTTTCATTCCGTGTATCTTGCGTTGGGGGAAAGGAAAGCGGCTGCCGTGTTGGATCGCCTGCGGTGTTGGCGCAATCTTGAGCCTGTATGGAAGCGTTCCGGAAACGAAAAGAGGCGTGTTTAATGCTGGGCTGGAGCATCCTTCCGGAGTTTTATTTCCGAATATGCTCCAGGCGCTTCCATACCGGCAAGTGTCCCGATTCATCTGATGCGGGTGGGATGAACGTGCAGCAGACCCCACAATCTGCCGCAAAAAGTTTCCCATCGGTAGGGAAAGGCTTTCCATCCGTGACGGCAGCACTCCAGCGGCAGCCGGACCAACGGATAAAGCAGGTTGATCAGTTGAAACGGCAGTGAAAATCCATGTTTCTTCAGCAGATACATGCGAGTGATGCCGTACGTTCGCGCCTTGCGTCGAAGTTGCGGCGATGCGTAGTCCACAGCCGGGTGGAACAGACGTACGGCGCGGGTACGCCCCACAGCAAAGCCGGCACGCATGATTCGGAGGAGATATTCAGTATCCTCGGCGCTCCCATAATAAGGAGCAGCGCCGGGACCGATGTATTCATCGAATCCGGTGACGGAATCCACCGCTTGTCTGCGGAAGAATTGGACATAGGTTTCGCTTTGCCGAAAGGCCGTGCGGCATGTCAGGCGGCGTGGCGGCTCCAGGGGGCGCGTCCTGCTTCGATCTGCCTGCTCCAAGGGTTCCCAGGCGCCTAAAAGTCCTCCCCATGCGGGATATCGATCAAAGGTTGCCACAACCTTTTCCAGCGTGTCCGGAGCATACAGGCAATCGTCGTCGGGGAATCCGATGATGTCCCCGGCAGCGATTTCCAGCCCCCTGTTGCGGGCCGGGGAAGCTCCCCGGCGGGATTCGGATACATGCCGGATCGGCAGATCCTTCGCCTGTGCAAGAATATCATCCAGAAAACCTGCCGGATTTTGATCCACGATGATAATTTCATAAGGCGCGGGGGTTTGGACGCGCAGACTGTCCAGAAGCCGGGCCAGTTCATCATGACGACCGCACGTGGCGACAATGAGGCTGATGCGCGGAGGCGTGCGACCCGCGGCATAGTGTACGGGGGAATAGGGAATTGTCTGGACCTGGGGAGGAAGACATTTCCACCAGAATTTCCGCAGCGGCCGCAGGAGATTTTCCAGATAGAGAGGGTCCTGCCATAGCGCCCGGAGATACCGCCGGACGGCTTCTTTCCATTTTTCCGGCATCTTGGCCAGTAGAACCGCCGCGTGGAAGTGCTGGGCGGAAAGCGCCCGGCGGCGGATGCGTTCCGGTACGTCGTCCGCATACAAATAGCGGCGTAAAACGGCATCTTCGTCTTTCAGAAAGCGTTCGTAGTCTCTGACGGCGCTGGCGGAACGCTGCCGGTAGTAGAGGACGGTGCGGGGAACGGCGTGTATTTCTTGCGGTCGGAGACGTCGGAAAAGCCGCAGGAACCAATCCCGGTCTTCACCGATGCGCAATGCCGGATCGAACAACAGATTACGGATCGCCTCCGTGCGAACGGCTATGGCCCCCGGATGCAACGTATTGTCGATGAGCATATCCCAATAGGCGTTGCCGGTACGTTGCCATTCCGTCCAGGGGAGGGGCAATGCGCGGTCCGTACCGTCCTCGAAACGGCAAAAGCGCGCGTGAGTGAAGGATAGAGCGGCCTTGGCTTCCAGTGGCTCGATCAGCCATTGCAATGCCTTGGGATGCCAGAGGTCATCGCCGTCCAGGAAGGCGACATACCGACCTTTCGCGGCGGCCAGTCCGGTGTTGCGCGCGGCGCTGACGCCCGCCTGCGTCTGTTTGAGCAGATGAACGCGCGGATCTGAACAACGCACCGCTTCCGCCGTATCGTCTGTGGACCCGTCGTCTATGACGAGCAACTCGAAATTTCGGAACGTCTGTGTCAGAACGGTGTCAATGCCTGCAGCGACATATGCGCCGACGTTGTGGACAGGCATAATGACGGAAACGGCAATATCGGTGGGCATGCGCTTTACTCTTTTCAGGAATGTGTTTTTCGTGCTTCAGAAGAAGTCGCCGGCACGGCATCGTAGAGTGCCATATAGCGCC
>CASQEL010000156.1 GCA_949427775.1 uncultured Desulfovibrionaceae bacterium | reverse complement strand
AACAGCATATCAGGCGCAAAACGAATACAGCAGTTTTTTAGCGAAAAATCCTCTCTCTGTCATGCCTTTTCAGGTCCCGTGCCGTATCCGGGCGGAGGCGTGCGCGCGGCGACCGCGACGTAAATGTCTCCGGCTCCGCCGTCACGAAGTGCCCGCGCGGCATGACGCAACGTGGCTCCTGTGGTCATGGTATCGTCTATAAGCAATATTCGTGTCTGGTGGACATTGCGGGCGCTGAAACTGCCTTCGGGATTTTTTTGGCGCTGACGAGCCGTCAGGTGTTCCTGGGGAGGGGGATTCATTGTCCGGAACAGCAGCTCTCGCTTCAGCGGAACGTGCATGCGGAGGGCGACGGCGCGGGCTAACTCGCCCGCCTGGTTGAATCCGCGACCACGCAGGCGGACAGGATGCTGCGGCAGGGGCACTATCGCATCCACGGGAGGCAGTTCCGCGCAATCCTTTGCCAACAGGTTTCCCAAAAGCCGCGCTGTGGAAAAATCGCCCCCGAATTTGAGGCGCAACAACAATGCCTGCAACAGATCCGCATACAGACCGTGAAATATCAATATCGACCAGGGAGGAGGATCAAGAAGGCAGTTTCCGCACGGCAGTCCGCTATCTTCGGGAGCGACTGCCGGCGTTCCGCACAAGGGGCATCCTATCGCCGTAAAACGCGCCAAACGGGAACGGCAGGATAAACAGAGATCTTCGGCATGCGGCGTGTCCGGCAGAAAAGGCGCATGACAAGCGACGCAACGTCGTTCGCCGAGGCCGAACACGCCATGAAGAAACGCTGCCGTTCGTACAACGAGTTTCGCTGCGCGAGGCATGGAAAACATCTATATATCGTCTGCGCGTCCGGCGTTTTCAACCACCAGAGCCTGGGCTTTGGCCCCCAACTCGTACAGACGCATACAGGCCACGCCGTCTCCCGCCAGATCGTCCGGGCCGTCATAGCCCATCAGGCGGCAGCTTTCCACGACCCGGATATTGAACAGATCCAGAAAGTACTGCAAGGTCAGGATGCTGCCTTCGAAAAGGTTGTCCCCTCTGGTGCGGGCCGCCACCAGCCCCAGCAGCCCCGGTTTGGAAGCGGGCGGCGTCCAGCCGGGCGTGGCGCGTTGGCGCTCGCGCTGTACCCAGACATGCTGGGCGCGGTCGATGAACGCCTTGAACTGGGCAGGTACGGAGTAAAAAAAGATAGGGGCGGCGATAAATACCAATGGCGCTTCCTGGAGCTGGTGAAACAGTTTTTCCGCGTCGTCGCGGGCGGAGAGAATACAACGTCCTTCCGGATTTTCGGAGCAGTAGCGGCAGGCGTTGCAGGGCAGGATGTTGAGGTCGCGCAGGTAGGTGACTTCCACCTTGCCGCCGGACCCCCGGACTCCCTGAACAAAATTATGAACCATAAAGTCGGAGTTGCCGCTGGTGCGGGGGCTGCAGGCCAGAACTCGGATAGGGGCAGAATGCATGGAGCTACCTCGCAAAAGCGCCGCAATACGGGTTGTTGTGTTGTTCGTCTTCCACACTGGTGCAGGACCCGTGGCCGGGGTATACCTTTGTGGCGCCCGGCAGGGTGAAAATACTGTCGCGTATGGAGTTGAGCAGCGCGGCATGATCGCCGCCCGGAAAGTCCGTGCGTCCCACAGAGCGGTAGAACAGGAGATCTCCCGTGAATACGGCCTGTTCTTCGGGAAAGTAAAAGGAGAGGCTGCCCGGAGTGTGGCCGGGCGTCCTCATGACCGTGCACTGCAACGCGCCGAAGCGATGCTCGCCGTCCTCCAGGGGGGCGTAGGCAAAGGAGGGAACCTTGGGAAATCCCCAGATGCCGCCCCCCCCGGCCTCCGTGTGCAAAAGCTGTTCATCGCCGACAGGGGCGAGGACCGGCGCCTGGGTGGCGTTATGCAGGGCAGAGACGCCGTAGAGATGATCAAAGTGCAGGTGGGTCAACAAGATGGCGGACAATGCAAGATGATTGTCCTGAAGAAATTGAAGTATCGCCGCCGGGTCGCCGCCGGGATCCACGACGACGGCCTGGCCGTCCCGATGGATGACGTAGCAGTTCGTGTCGAGCGGGCCGAGGGGAAACGTCGCGATGGGCATGGAGCTGTATCCTGGCTGAGGGTGTCCTGCATGCCGGCAGCGCATATCCTGAGCAGGCGATCTGCGCCCCGCATTTGTTCGGCAAATAGTATAGCCTGAATGGGATATGGCTTTCAAGGAAATAGACGTGTTCCTGCTGCATCTGCTTCGGGGGCGCGGGCGCCGCCCCGAAATCGGATTGCCGTCCTCCATGGTTCCCCTGAAAAGGCCGCGACATGCTTGGGGCGTTTCGAGGTCTTTCAATTCCGGCGCAATGCGCTGATCGATGAGAAAAAATATAGACCGCTACTATCTGTTATCCGCAATTCCAGCCATTCGCATGAACGGCCACAGTCATGGATGGAAATCTTGCTTCCGGTCCAAACGCGGCCTATAATGAATCCTGCTGGAAGTTTGCCGTGTTCTCCATCACTTGGAGGTTTTGCCGCATGACGCTTGTTCAAACAGTTGCCATTCCCGCAGACAGAAGATTGGTTCTGGAATTGACCGTGCCGGACGATATTCCCCTTGGTGAAGCGGAAATTTTCGTCTCCATGAAGCCGGTAACACCCGCAACACCGCAGCACACCTTTGAAAACTACATCGGCGCATTGTCCGGCAGCGCGGCTTTTGCCGGAGATACTGTCCAGATACAAAGGACCATGCGGGATGAATGGTAACTACCTGCTGGACACCAACATTATTCTTGGCTTGCTGTACAGGCAAGCGGAGGTGATCCGGCTTGTTCCCGTTTTCAGAAGCGCAAAGTTGTCTTGCAGCGTTATCACAAAGCTCGAACTTTTGTCATGGCATTCTCTCAAGCGGACCGATGAAATGGCTGTCAGGGGAATTTTGGAGACGTTACAGATACTGCCGTTGAGTCAGACCATTGAGGAACTGACCATTCTTTTCCGCAGGACAACCCGTCTGAAGTTGCCTGATTCCATCATCGCGGCTTCAGCAATTTCCGTACACGCAACCCTCGTCAGTTGCGACAAGGTGTTGGCCAATGCCTCATATCCGGGATTGCACACGCTCAATCCGCTAACGGAATGTGTTGATATTTAAGAAAATTTGAAATGACGGGAAAGTCAAGCGGACGAGGGCACATGGAATATGGTCTATGACAGCGTGTTCGCCGGCGGAGTGGCGGAAGCGGCCCTGAGCAACGCGGCCTTCTTTGAACTAATCAACAAGACGCCTGACGCGCTGGACTTTTTACGAGGGCAAATGCGAGAGATGGTTCGGGAAAAATTGAGAGGGCGCCATGAGCATTCTTGATTATAGTTTATTTAATAATTTCAGAGTATTTTCGCGTTGAAACATGCTCCATGCCATCGTGCTGCGTCGACGGCACGACGGGCGTTGCACGCGGGGCGTTTCTAGACTTTCGGCCGGGCGCCGTATATATCTGTGTCCATGAAAACATCTGAACAATCCGGTATTGTGCTGCGTCGTCGAGATGTCATCGAACTGGAACCGCTGCTGGGCGAAATGTTGGCCCGGGTGATCCCCTTTACGGCGCATGGATTATATTTTCCGCAGGAGAATGCCCCGGACGGACCGGTATGGCTGTCGCAAGAGCGCAAGTTGTTGTTGCCTCTGGAGCGGCGAGGGGAAGTGCTCGGCGTATTTATCGCCAGAGGAGTGGATGCCCGTGCGGTCAAACGTGTTCTGCACATCCTCCCCGCTCTGGCGGGCCTCTGTCTGGACAACTTGGAGTTGTATCAACAAAGCCGCAGGGATTCCTTGACAGGGTTGGCGTTACGTCAGGAATTGCTGACCCGCATGGTTCGGGAAGCCGATATGGTGCGGGGACGGTTGTCGCAGTCGCCGGACGGAGAAGGCGAGGGGTCGGCGCCCCTTCACCGGGCCTGCATGGGGTTGATATCGGCACGTTGGGAAGACATGGACAATATCGCGCGTCGGCACGGCTACGGGTTTGCCGACACGCTGCTGGCGTCGCTGGCGCGGGCGCTGTCCGCGGAACTTCCGGACGAAGTGCTGGCCGCGCGCACGGGGGACGCCGAGTTCACCCTGCTGGCGCCCGCGGCCACGCGTACCGTTTGCCAGAAGCTGGCGGAAGCCATGCTGGAACGTCTGGAAACTGTAAGCTTGTCGAGCCCCCTGACGCGACGCGCTGTCCGGCCCAGACTTGCTGTGGGGCACGCCCTGTATCCGCAGGATATGGAAGGCACGTTTCTGGGGTTGCCCATGTCGGAGCAGGCCCGCATATTGCTGCGCCGGGCCGAAATGGCCGCGACGGTCGCCGGAGATGGAAACGCCGCCGGTTGCGGCGGCGCGTCTTCACGGATTATGGGGTTCAATCGTATTTTGAGCGAGGGCGGCGTCATTCGAGAGATCCGGCCCATGGGACGGGCAGTGGTCAGTTTGGGACGTGCGGCGGGAGCTCGTGAAGGGTTGCGTTTTTCTGTATGGACGGCGGCGGAATCCGCTCTCGACAGGCCGCGAGAGACTCCTTCCCCCAGGTACAAGGGAGAAATCGTCCTGATGGAAGTGCATGAGAGTACGGCTGTGGCTGAAACGCTGCATCTCAGCGATCCGGCCTGCTCTCTGACGGCGGGGGATACGCTGCGGCTGCTGACGGATGCGCAACCGCTGCACGACGGAGGGATATTCGATACGACTCCGCAGCCCGATCCGGAAACCGGACTCCAGCGACACGGGAATTTTTTGCATCGCCTGGCACGGGAACGGGAGAATCACTCCTCCTTTGTATTGGCGCTCATACGGGCGATCCTGCGGGAAGGGGCTGTTGAGCACGCCGCAATGAGAGGGGATGTTGCGACCGCGCAGCCTGAACGGGGCTTGGCGGAGATTGTGGAACGCTGTCTCGGATACGGAAAAGAAGAATCGTTTACGGCGCCGACGCTGGGCGGTCGTTACGGCGTCAACAGTCTCGCTTTTTTTTATCCGTCTGTGGACGTGGAAACGCTGGCGGAGCAGTATCGCGGTGTATGCACTGAACTTGCAGCGCTCGGATGGGATGCCGCCGTGGGGCTTATGCCCTATCCATATCTGCAGTTCCGTAAGGGAGAAACCCTGGAATGTTGCCACAAGGCGTTGGAATTCGCGCTGTTGTTGCCCGATCCCAGGGTGGGGATTTTCGGTTCGCTGGCGCTGAACATCAGCGCCGACAAACGCTACAGCCTGGGAGACGTGTTCGGCGCGGTGGAGGAGTACAAACTGGCGTTGTTGGCGGACGCGGACAACATCATGGCCTGGAATTCTCTGGGGGTGTGCATGGCTACTTTGGCGCGGCATCACGAGGCTCAGCGCTATTTCAAGGAAGCCCTGAAGCGCAACAACGGCGATGCGGCCGCGCTGTACAATCTGGGGGCCGTCTGCCAAAGTCTCGGAGAAACCCGTGCCGCCGCCCGGCATTTTCGGGAATGCATCGCTGCGGACCCGGAACACCTGTTCGCGCATATCCGTC
>CASQEL010000155.1 GCA_949427775.1 uncultured Desulfovibrionaceae bacterium | reverse complement strand
CGTCTCCAGGGTGTCCGACAGCGCGGCATCGGTCACATCCGGCCAGACTTTTCCCTCCAGAGCGCGCAGCAGGGTGACGCGGGCCTGCCATTGGCGCAGCTCTTCCGTCCAGGGCAAACAGGACAGCCCCAGCAGACGGATGCCCTCCAGCACAGCCGGGGTCACGGCATCGGGAGAAGGAGGAACGGCGGGCGGGCTTTCCTCCAGCACCAGCGCATCCAGCCGGACGCGCCGTCGGGCAATCACGGCTTCCGCGTCCGGATCCCAGCACAAAACGTCTTCCGTGCGGATATGGGCGGCGAAAAGCTCCTCCACGTCCTGACGATTCAGGGGAGCGGCCAGATGGATGCGGGCCCGCGCGGGATCGCCGTCCAGCGCGGCCACGGCCAGAAACGGCGCGTGGGCCAGGGGATCTTCCGGAGGAAGAACGGCGGCCCGCCCGTTGCGCAGAAGAAAGCGACCGGGACTCCCGTCGCGCTGTTTGGCCAGCCATTCGGGCCGGGCCAGGGCCAGCAGCCGCCCCGTCGCGTCGACGTCGGCCGCCGCTTCGGCAAAGGAAAACGCTATTCCGGCCAGACGGGCGGTCTGCCGGGCGGATTCGCGCAGGCGACGCGGCGGAGGCGTCGTCGTTCGCGCGGCGCAAAGATGTTCCACCCGGCGTCGGATGTCGCTGTCGGCGCGGCGAAGGGGATCGCGCTCTTCCTGAAGCGCGGCCAGACAGCAGGCCAGGGAACCGGAACCGTCTTCTTTGCCGCGCAAAACCATGTTCGCCAGGCGCGGGTGGAGGGGCAGGGCGGCCAGAGCGCGGCCGTGGGGGGTGAGGACGACGGCGTCCGTTCCCTGGCCCCTGGCCGGGCGCAGCGCGTCGAGGGCATGCAGCGTTTGCCGGGCGCGCTCCACGGCGGCTTGGGGCGGCGCATCCAGCCAACGCAGAGTCGCGGGATCGCTCACGCCCCAGAGCGCCAGTTGCAACAGCAGTGGAGCCAAATCCGCGTCCGGCATTTCCGGACGGGCGAAAGGGCGCAGCCCGGCTTCCTCCCCGGCGCGCCAGAGGCGGTAGCAGACGCCGGGCTCGGTTCGTCCGGCCCGCCCGGCCCGCTGATCGGCTCCGGCGAGGGAGACGCGTTCCGTGACCAACCTTCCCATGTCCGTGGCCGGGTCCACCCGCACGGTGCGGGTCAGACCGGCGTCGACGACCACGCGGATGCCTTCGATGGTCAGGCTCGTTTCCGCAATGGACGTCGCCAGAACCACTTTGCGGGCCGGCGGCACGGCGGGCAGCAGGGCGGCGTCCTGCTCCTCCGGAGGCAGATCGCCGTAGAGGGGGTGCACCGTCACGCCGGGGGCGGGCGAAGGGCCGAGAAGTTCGGCCACACGGCGGATTTCCGCCGCGCCGGGCAGAAACGCCAGGATGCCGCCCTGTTCGCGGGCCAGAGCATGGCGAATCACGGCGGCCGCATGGTTCTCCATGCGCAGCGGAGCGGGAGGCGGCGCATGGCGGATCTCCACAGGCCGGCTCCGGCCTTCGCTGCGGATGACGGGACAGTCGCCCCCCAGAAGATGCGCCACGGGTTCGGCGTCCAGGGTGGCCGACATGATCACCAGACGCAGATCCGGCCGCAAAGCTTCCCGGCTGTCCAGACATAAGGCCAGTCCGGTATCGGCGTGCAGGGAACGTTCGTGAAATTCGTCGAAAATGACGCAGCCTACGCCGGCAAGTTCCGGGTCGTCCTGCAGATAGCGGGTCAGAATGCCTTCGGTAAGAACTTCGATGCGCGTCTCCGGGCCGACGCAGGACTCCAGACGTACCCGGTAGCCCACCGTGCGCCCCACGGGTTCTCCCAGCAGACGGGCCATGTAGCGCGCCGCGGCCCGCGCGGCCAGACGGCGCGGTTCCAGCATGAGAATGCGGCGGCCGCGCAACCAGGGAGCCGTCAGCAGCGCCAGGGGCACGCGCGTGGTTTTGCCCGCCCCGGGCGGGGCGCAGAGCACGGCGTGGGGCGCGTCTTCCAGCGCC
This sequence comes from uncultured Desulfovibrionaceae bacterium, assembly GCA_949427775.1. GTDB lineage: Bacteria > Desulfobacterota > Desulfovibrionia > Desulfovibrionales > Desulfovibrionaceae > CASQEL01. The sequence continues at coordinate 3,558 of CASQEL010000155.1, read as the reverse complement.
GCGCGCAGGCGGGGCAGCACCGCGTCCACAGGACAGGGCGCGGTTTCCGGCCCGGGAGCGGGGGCGGGATTCGGAGAGCGGGGCATGGGCGGATCAGCCGTCCGTCGGCGCGGCGTTTCGTCGCGGGGTTATTGATCCAGGGGGGTGGTGTCGAGCATCTGCTGGGACACTTCGCCGGGACCGGGGATAAGAAATGTTTCCGGGTTGACGGCGTACCAGGAGAACCACATGGCGTACATGCCGAAATACTGGGTCATGGACGCGCCCTGCATATTGCCTTCCAAAGCCTTGCCTGTGGCGGGATCCCATCGCGTGCGGGTGGCGAGATCGACGAGCGCGCCCTGATGATAGGTGAACAGCGAGGGTTTTGCCCAAATCTGCCGGTTGTAGACGCGAATGACGTCCAGACGCCGATCGTGCACGGCCAGCAGCGGATCCGGTCCCAGGAAAAAGTTGACCGCGCCTTTTTTCTTTACGTAGTTGATGTCGATGGCCACCAGAGCGCCCTGAAGTTCCAGGCCGAGCACCGGAGCTTTGCGGGGCAGGCGTTTGTCCAGACGGTTCACGCGGTAGACCAGGCGATCGTTGTCGTAATAGGTGCCTTTTTTGAGATAGTTGCCGTAAGGATCGCGGGAGTACGGACGACGGCTGCCGGTAGGCACGCCCAGCACCGGCGCATGGGGAAAGACGCGCTTGGCCGCGTCCCAAGTGGTCCAGTAGGCGGGAACCAGGGGCAGCCCCCGTCCCATCAGGGGGCCGTCGAAGGCCATGCCCAACTGCTGGAGCCACAGACTGCCGGAGTTGCGATCGATGAGCACGGCGTTGCCCTCGTACAAACGGCCTTCCGGGTCCAGAATCAGGTTCAGTCCCTGCATGCTGGTATCATAGGCGACCATCGTGCCGGTGGTAGGGCAGTAGGTGACGGCGTAGGCCACGTCGTTGATGACCTCGTTGACCACCAGATGCCAGACCATGATCCGCTGGGGATAGATGCGCGGTCCGTCGGGAAACATGACGATAAAGACCGGATCTTTCGCATCCATGGACAGATCCGCTTCCATGACCCGGTCGTAACGGGGGCGATACAGGGAAGGGATGGCTCCGTAGGAAACCGACGTTTCCAGCAGATTGTCGTTGATGGCCGTCAGATCCTCGGTGGTTTTGGGCAGGGCTCCCGACTGTGCGGGCCAGAACAGAAACGCCAACAGGGGAAGAAGAAACAGTGATATTTTTTTGTGGGGGAACATGAAAAACTCCATGTGTGGAAATTTACACGATATGGCCCCGCACGTAAACATGCCGCGCGCGGCGAAGCGGGGCGGAAGTTCGCGGGGGATCGGCGCGACGACAGGGGGCGGAAAACGCGCTTCGCTTTCTTCAGGGCGCGCGAACCCGGCGGGAATACTCATGGAATCACGGGGAGAAAAACTGTTGATCCGGATCAATGCCTTGCCGAATGCGCGGGGAGGTATTCTTTGAAAAGATAATCGCGCAGGGCCTGGGGCCACGGGCGGGGCGTCTGGCCTGTAAGGGCCGTCAGATGCGCCGTGTCCAAAGGACTGAACGTCGGACGCGGGGCGCGCTGTGGCCATTCCGAAGACGGAATCGGGTCCACGCGGCAGGGAGCCCCCGCCAGGGAAACCGACTCGCAGGCCAGATCGCACCAGCTGGCCTGACCGGAGTTGACGGCATGGACGATGCCCGTGGCCCGTTTCTCGGCCAGCAGCAGGCTCCAGTACGCCAGATCCAGGGTATAGGTCGGAGAGCCGACCTGATCATGCACCACGGAAATGGTGTCCCGACGGTGGCAGGCTTCCAGGATGGTGCTGACGAAATTTTTTCGTCCCGGCCCGAACAACCATGCCGTGCGGACGACGCAACTGTTTTCGGGGGCCAGCCGGAGCACCGCCTGCTCGCCGGCCAGCTTGGAAGCGCCGTACACGGAAAGGGGTTTGGGCGTGTCGGTCTCCGTGTAGGGGCGCTCTCCGGCGCCCGAAAAGACAAAGTCGGTGCTGTAATGCATCAAATGGCAGGACGTGCCCTTGACCATGCGCGCCAGGCTGTCGGGCAACGCGCGATTCCAGCGCAGGGCGGCGTCCTTTTCGTCTTCCGCGGCGTCTACTTGGGTCCATCCCACAGTGTTGAAGACGACGTCGGGAGCCGTGCGATCCAGATGTTCTTTCAGAAAGTCGACATTGTGCAGATCCCCGTCCTCGCGCCCGAGCGCGGCGACCGTCCAGTCATGGGCGGCCAGAGTACGCGCGAGGGCCTGTCCCAGCAAACCGGTGCGTCCGCCGAGTACCAATGCCTTGGCTGTCATATGCTTCCTCCGGGGTGGATGTTGGGGCATTTCCCGGAGTCATAAATCCTTGTGCCGCCCCGGTCAATCTCGGACAGCTTTCTTTCCTTGCCTGGAGCTCGGCAATGACGTAAAAAAACAGTGATGAAACAGGGTATTCTTCTGGCGGCGTATGGGTCGGGCAGTCCGCAGGCCGAAACGACGCTCAAGCTTTTCGGCGCGGAAGTAAGGGCGCGTTTCCCCGGCATTCCGGTTCGTTGGGCGTTTACCTCCGTGCTGTTGCGGGAGCGTCTGGCCGCGGCCCGAAAAAAAACCGATTCCGTCAAAAAAGCGTTGCAGAAAATGTGGTTTGAAAAATACACCCACGTGGCCGTGCAGCCTCTGCAGATCATTCCCGGCAACGAATACGCGGAAGTGGCGGCGGAAGCGGCCGCCATGCAGGGCGCGCCCGGCTTTGCCGTGGTGCGCACCGGCGCGCCCCTGCTGTCGACTGATGACGATGTGGCGTCCGCGGCGCGCGCCGTGCTGCGGCACCTTCCTCGGGACCGCGCGCCCGGCGAAGCCGTAGTGCTGATGGGACACGGCGCGCGGCACCCCGCCGTGGTACGGTATGCGGATTTGGCACAGGCTGTGCATGAGCATGATCCGGACGTGCACGTGGGCGCCATGAATGGGGCGGTTACTCTGGAACATATTCTCCCCCGCCTGCGACCGGGAACGCGCGTGTGGCTCATGCCCCTGCTTTCCACGGTGGGACGCCACACGTTGCAGGATATGGCGGGGCCCCGTCCCCACTCCTGGCGATCGCGCCTGGAGGCCGAAGGGGTTTCCTGCGTGCCTGTCCTCAAGGGGACGGCGGAATATGCCGGATTTATCAATATCTGGCTGGATCATCTGGCGGAAGCCGTAACATCATTGTGAGCGAGGATCTTCAAATGCGTAGCATTTTCTGTTGGATGCTGTCGAGTCTGGCGTTGCTGTGTCTTGCGGGGTGCGCCACTGTGGAGGGAAACCGGTTCAATCCGTATGTGCAGTCGAAACTGGCTTCCAGCAGGGGAATCTCCGATGAACAGGCCGCCGCGTTGAAGTCTCTGGGAGCCCACGCCATGACCATGCAGGCGGAGGCGGGATACCGGAAACACTGGAAAGAGGAAGTGTATCCGGTGGTCTTCGGCAACAAGACGGCAAACAATGAAATTCTGGTGTTCCTGGATTACGCGTCTCCCGAAAGCCGGCGAGTCTGGCAGGAGGTGCTCAAG
>CASQEL010000154.1 GCA_949427775.1 uncultured Desulfovibrionaceae bacterium | reverse complement strand
GCGCAGTTCCTTGCGGGTGCAGTAGCAGGGGTAAATCATTCCCTCGGAATTCAGGCGGGCCAGGGCTGTTTCGTAAAGGGGCAAGCGCTGTTGTTGGACATACGGCGCGCAGGGGCCGCCCACATCGGGGCCCTCTTCCCAGTCCAGCCCCAACCAGCGCAAATCTTCCAGAATCATGGCCGCGTATTCCGCGCGAGAGCGATCGGGGTCGATGTCTTCCATACGCAGCACAACGTTCCCGTTCGCGGCCCGCGCCGCCAACCAGGCCAAAAGAAAGGCCCAGGCGTTGCCCAAGTGGAGCAGACCGGTGGGGCTGGGAGCCAGTCTGCCCCGGACGCAGGACATCATGTTCGCGCCGTCCGACGACAACGTTGTTGAGAAATCAATTTCCGGCCCTGGTTTTGACGGCGAGGTCACGGAGCGTACGCATCATGTCCTGGTTTTCCAGGGTCTGGTTGACCCTCCAGTAGAATTCCTCCACCTCGAAGGGCTTGGTCAGAAAGTCGTTGGCTCCGTTTTTCAGAAAACGCGCCGTCAGCGGTCCTGACCCCGCAGCGGAAAGTCCGATGATTGACAGCTCTTCCAAACGTCGCCGCGCCCGCGCCTGCCGCACAAGTTCCAGGCCGCCCATGCCCGGCATCTGGAAGTCGGTGACGATAAGTCGGATTTCCGGATGCGCGTCCAAAATTTCCAGGGCGGCTTCGCCGCTGTCCGCTTCCAACACGCTGATACGCTGTACTTCCAGAAGATGTTTGGTCACACCACGCTGAGCGCGGGAGTCGTCCACAGCCAAAGCCGTGACGAACTGATTTTTATAGACACGCTCGATGCTGGCGATCATGGGATCCATATCGGAGATGGAGCCCTTGAAAAAATAATCCACCACACGTCGCTCGATGCACCGCGCCCGTGTGGTATCGTCAAAGCGCGCTGTAAGCACCAGGGACGGCACGTTCCAGGTCAGGCACAGATCAACGGCCTCGCCGTCAGGGGCATCTTCAAGGTTCAGATCGATAAGCGCCAAGAACAGATGTTGTGCATGTTCACGCAGCAGCGCTTCCGCCTCGTGCATGGTATGTGCAATAAGCACTTTGAACAGCGTGACGGTTTCAATATGCTTGCGGACGAGTTTGGCTTGAAACGGGCTGTCTTCAATGATCAGCACGGTGTTGGGTTTTTCGGAGTTCATATCCATGAGCGAGCATCCCGGCTTGAAAAAATGAAAGGGCGACGACACATTGTTGTTTGATGATAACTATACTTATTTAGATGAAGGCACAAGACGTGCAGGCCTGGCAGGGCAATCGCACTAACGAAGATACTCTGTTGAAAATATTGGCGATGCATACGTCGGCCATTACAAATTTTCTTCGTTATTTCAAAGAGTTATACGCTTTATGCGATTGCCCCGGCAGGCTTGGCTCAGCAAATCTCCTTGCCGAACCAGTCCGCAAGTTTGGCGTCGGCGCGGGCTTTCACGTCCGGCGTGATGTACAGGGACACGAAGGCCACCGCCGCGGCCAACACGCCGAGATCATCGGTAAACCCCACCACGGGGATCACATCGGGGATGACGTCCAGCGGACTGATAAAGTATCCCAGCGCGCCGTAAATGACCATTTTTACTTTTTTCGGTATGTTCGGAGCCTCAAGGGCATAGAACAGCCGTAAGACATTGCGGATACCTTCGCACCCCACAGTTACGGCCACGCCTTTAAGTTTGGCCCACAATTTTTCCGCGGAGTAGTCGGAAACATACGCGGACCACGCGCCGTCTTCGTCACGGCGCATGGAAATATTTTTTTTGTCGTACATGTTCTTTCTTCCGTCCAAAAGTGAGGAAGTGCCGTTACGCCCGGCGTCGGAAGCACGAAGGGGACGGTGCGACACGTTCCAAGGTAGATATACTTGATTTTCTTGATACTTTTGAATACAAAGCTCTCACGGAAACTTATGGCAGAAGCGGCCTATTGCAAAAACATTGTGCACCGACTTCACTGTTTTTAGCAATACCGGAAACTCCTCGGGAAAAACATTTGTTGCCGGTGCGCGCGGTCGAATGCGGGCGCCCGGCGGAGTTGATGGGGAAATATCGTTAATATTGCTGAATTCATTACAAAAATCTCAAAAAAGGAGGTGTGCTGATGCTGCTGTTTAAAGAGACGCTTATCGGCGTTATCGGCGTGGAGGAAACTGACGGATATATCACCCATGTATATCTGCCGGAAAAAGACATCCGGAGTGCCGCTGCCGGAAATGCAACGCCGCTGCTGCATGAGGCGTTCGATCAACTGAACCGTTATTTGAAAGGTTCGCTTCGAGAATTTTCTCTGCCGCTCCGGCCGAAAGGCACCCCGTTCATGCAGCGCGTCTGGCAGGCTTTGTGCGATGTACCCTACGGCACTACCGCCAGTTATAAAGATATCGCTGTCGCCATCGGCTCTCCCAAAGCCTGCAGGGCCGTGGGTATGGCCAATAATAAGAATCCTATTCCCATTTTTATTCCCTGCCACAGAATTATCGGCGCCGATGGCAAATTGGTAGGGTATGGTGGCGGATTGGCCATGAAACGGCGTTTGCTGGCCCTGGAAACCCGTCAAAGAACTTTGTAATGAAACGGCATTGAAGCCGCTTTTTCCGTTTCAGGCACGCCGTGCCTTGACATGCCCGCACGCTACGGGTAAAAGGCTCCTTTCGCGAGGACCACGCATGCCTACATTTCATATATCTCTTAACGACATTCCTCCCGAAGGAAGGACGGTTGTCGTAGACGACCCCCTTGTCTGGGAACAGCCCCTGACCGAGTTCCATATGGAGTGTCGTGTCGTCACGCCCCTGCGTGCCGAGGCTTCCCTCCTGCCCGCCGGAGACGGTTGCCTGGTGCGCGGCGCCCTGTCGGGCGCCGTCATCGTACCCTGTGATCGCTGTGCGGAAGATGCCCACGTCCTCATCGATCACCATTTCGAAACATTCGAAACAGTTCCCGAACAGTCGAAAGATGGAGACGGGAACGAGGCGGTAGAGAACGACGCCGCCTACATTACTCTGGAACAGGGCGTGCCCGTTCTTGATCTGGCCGGGCTGTGCTGGGAAGAATTCATGCTGGCCCTGCCTGTCAAACCTCTGTGTCAACCGAACTGCAAGGGGCTCTGCGCGTCCTGCGGCGTCAATCTGAACACGGGCGCGTGCACCTGCCCCGAGGCTGAAGGCGATCCCCGTCTGGCCGCCCTGCGCGCATTCAAGGTAAAAACGCCGGACCATTAAGTCCGGACATCAAGGAGAATCCATCATGGCCGTCCAGCAAAACAAAAAATCCCGTTCCAGAAAGGGCATGCGCCGTTCCCACGATCGCGTGGCCGTGCCTGCCGTCATTTACTGTTCCTGCGGCGAGCCTACTCTGCCGCACAGCGTCTGCGCCGGCTGCGGCACGTACAAGGGCCGCCGGGTGATCGCCAAATCCGAAGAAGAATAATGAGCGCCAGCGCCATTATCGCCGTGGACGCCATGGGAGGGGATTTCGGCCCTTCCGTGGTCGTTCCGGGCGCCGTTCAGGCCGCCCGCGAGCATAATCTCAGCGTCCTCCTGGTGGGAGACACCCCAAAGGTCGAAGCCGAGCTCGCCAAGCTGCCCCTGGACGGCGTCCGGTTCGAAATCGTTCACGCCGCCGATGTGGTGCACATGAACGAAAAACCCTCCGATATCCTGCGCCGCAAAAAAAACGCCTCCATTCAGGTGGCCTGCCGTCTGGTCAAGGAAGGCGCGGCCCATGGCGTGGTCAGCGCCGGGCATTCCGGAGCCACCGTGGCCTGCGGCATGTTCATCATGGGGCGGATTCAGGGAGTGGAGCGTCCGGCCCTCGCGGCCTTGCTGCCCACGGAAAAAAATCCGGTGGTGGTGCTTGACGCCGGAGCCAATGTGGACTGCCGTCCCTACCACTTGTTTCAGTTCGGCCTCATGGGCGACGCTTTCGCCCGCGATTTGCTGGGCTACCCCGCCCCTCGCGTCAGTCTGTTGAGCATCGGCGAAGAGGAAGGCAAGGGCAACAGTCAGGTCAAGGAAGCCTACGAACTGCTCAAGATGGCTCAGAATCTCAATTTCGTGGGCAACGCCGAGGGGCGCGACGTTTTTACCGGCGACATGGACGTGGTCATCTGCGACGGCTTTGTGGGCAACGTGATGGTCAAAATGAGCGAGGGACTTTCCGGTTCGCTCATCCGCATGCTCAAACGCCTTCTGCTCTCCGGCGTGCGTCCCCGTATCGGCGCGCTGCTGGCCAGAGGAGCCTTCCGACGTTTCGCCCACACGGTGGATTATGCCGAATACGGCGGCGCTCCCCTGCTGGGCCTTCAGGGATTGGCCATTGTCTGCCATGGCCGCTCCAACGTCAAAGCCGTCACCAACGCCGTGAAGATGGGCGGCGCCTTCGTCGCCAAGGGCACCAACGACCGTCTCAAGGAAACCATCCTCGCCAATGAGGAACTGACCCGTTTCAGCCGGGCCATCTGACATTTTTCGCCTGACGCGCCGACGCGCACTGTGAACTGACATGAACATACCCTGCCATATCCGCGGCCTCGGCGTCCATGCGCCTGAACGGCTGTTGACCAATGACGATCTCTCCACTCTGGTGGATACTTCCGACGAATGGATCACCTCGCGCACCGGCATCAGGCAGCGCCACATCCTGCATGACGGCGAAACGGCTTCCGACATCGGCGTAACGGCCGCCCGCCGGGCGCTGACGGAAGCGGGACTGGAGCCCGGCGATGTGACCCATGTGCTGGTGGCCACCTGCACGCCGGACAAACTCTGCCCTTCCACAGCCTGCATCATCGCGCACAAACTCGGCTGCGGCCAGGTCATGGCGTTCGACTTCAGCGCCGCCTGCTCCGGATTCATGTATGGCCTTTCCCTGGCGCAATCCCTGCTTTCCGCTCAGCCGGACGCCTGTATCCTGCTGGTGTGCGCCGAGGCCCTGACCCGCCGCGTCAACTGGCAAGATCGCTCCACCTGCGTGCTCTTCGGAGACGGCGCCGGGGCCGTGGCGCTTACCGCGAATTCCGACAATGCCGTGGCGACGCTTCAGGATGTGCTCTGCACCAGCAGCAGCGTCGACAATCTGGCGGATCTGATCACCATCGGCGGCGGCACAGCCGAGGAATACGCGCCGGGGCAGCCCATAGGCGAAGAATTTTTTCTGCATATGCAGGGCCGCGAGGTATTCAAACACGCCGTGCGCGATATGGCGGCCATCTGCAAGGACATTCTGGCCCGCAACAATCTGAGCGTGGAGCAGGTGGATCTGTTCGTGCCCCATCAGGCCAACCTGCGCATCATCGAGGCCGTGGGGCAACGCCTGAACATCAGGCCCGAGCATGTTTTCACCAACGTGGAGTCCTACGGCAACACCTCTTCCGCTTCCGTGCCCCTGGCTCTGGGCGATGCGCGGGCGCAGGGCCGCATCCGGCCGGGCGATCATGTGCTGATGACCACCTTCGGAGCGGGACTTACCTGGGGTGCGGCGCTGCTCAGATTTTAGAGCATTTTCAGGTTGAAATGCGCTCTTGGGGGCTGCTCGCCCCCAAACCCC